>NZ_BAAILP010000157.1:0-4015 GCF_054589055.1 Novosphingobium sp. 11B
GAAACCGTCCCCTTGAGCGTCTGAGCCGTGCATGCAGGATTGTGGCAAGCCGTCATGGAGCTGCCGGATATAAGTTGATGCGCCAGTCGCACGCCTGCACCAGGACGATCGACCCCGCCGATCCCGACGGAATGACAAAGGCAACCAGTCAAGGTCTGCCGCAGGTCCTGCGCGCGCCGCTTGACACAAGGCCCCACATATAAATCCCGCTCCACGACCAGTTGCCCGATCTTGGCGTGCAACTTCTCGACCTCGCTCTCGCTGACAGCCTTGGCCACATCTCCGGCTCCAGAAAAGCTGCTCGCCATTCCTTCGATGGCCTGCCGCTTCCACGATGCGATCATCGTATGGTGCACGCCATGCTTGGCAGCCAACTCTGCCAGCGTCAGGTCGCCCCGGATCGCCTCCAGCGCCACCTTCGCCTTGAAATCCGCGCTGTAGCGCTTCCTCGTCGTCTTCATTCCCGTACCAATCCATCAGATCGGGAGTAGCTTAACACATAGGGTAATCGCGGGGTTGGCAACGTCGTCACGGTTGCGTTGGTTGGGTGGTTGCCCCCCGATAAGATGAAATACGGGCTCACGATTGACACCGGGCCCAGCATCGAACGGGAGACAACCATGGAACAGTTTATCGGCCTCGACGTATCGTTGAAAGCTACTTTCATCTCGGTCCGTGAAGGCGGCCAGCGAATCTGGCGCGGCAAATGTCCGTCTGATCCCAGACTTATAGCAGAGGTCATCCGCAAGCGCGCTCTCAACCCGAAACGGGTCGTGTTCGAAACAGGGCCTCTGTCGGTCTGGTTCTATCACGCACTGGCGCTGGAAGGCTTGCCGGCGATTTGCATTGATGCCCGTCACGCCAAGGCGGCACTCGATATGGCGAGGAACAAGACCGATGCAAATGATGCGGATGGACTTGCGCATCTTGCCGAGGTTGGCTTTTACCGCGAGGTGCGCGTGAAAAGCTTTGACAGCATGCTGACCCGTACGCTGATCACAGCGCGCAATCAGATGCTGAAAGTGGCGGTCCAGCTGTCGAACCAGATCCGCGGTCTGATGAAGACGTTCGGCCTGGTCGTTCCCAAGGGGGCAGGCCGCGTGTTTGAGGGCCATGTGCGTAGCTTGCTGGCGAGCAATGCAGGGCTCGAGCAGATCATCCTGCCCGTGCTCGAGGCTTGGCGAGGCATGCGCGCTAGCGCCGCCGGGTTGAGCAAACAGCTGGTCGCGTCGGCGCGCGCAAGCGAGCAATGTCAGCTGCTTTCGTCGATCCCAGGCGTCGGTGCAGTGACGGCTTCCTCCTTCGTTGCAGCAATCGAGGATCCGGAAAACTTCAGGAAGTCGCGTTCGGTGGGTGCCTGGATCGGCTTGACCACCAGGCGTTACCAGTCGGGCGAAGTCGATTACGACGGCCATATATCCCGGCGAGGCGACAACCATCTACGCGGCTTGCTCTATGAAGCCGCGACCGTGATCCTGACGCGCAGCACGGCGGAAAGCGCGCTGCGTATCTGGGGCTTGAAACTCAAGGAAAAGATCGGCTTCAAACGAGCTGCCGTCGCGGTCGCACGCAAGCTCGCAGTGATCATGCATGCCATGCTCCGGACGGGTGAACTGTTCGATCGTTCGATGACACCCGCTGCCTGACGTGCGTCAAACAGCAAGGGTTGGAACTCTGCAGAACTGAAAGCTTTTCTCAGTTAGCGTTCATGGCATGGACGCGCTGCTTCGTCCCTGTCGGGACGCGGACAGGATCATTCCGCTACACAGGCCGCATTGCCATCATTTCTCGGCAAGTGCGTTTAACACATTGGAAGATCCCGGCCCACGAAGACCTATCCTGCGGCGGGCGTGTCTCGACCGCGTAAACGACCCTGTACCCGACAAACGACATACCAGCGCGACTGATGCTGGCGCTGCTGAAAACCACGATCACCAAACCGTCTGCGATCAAGCAATCGTAGACCGAGGAAGGCCGCGCCGGGTTCCCCTTGACCTCTTTGCGATTAAACGACCCTGTCCGAAAAACCGGCACCACCTCACCGGCGCCCTGTTCGATCATCTTGGGCACCAGCAGGCGATCGAGGCGGACGGTCGCCAAAAGGTTGAGGCTCAATTCCGCAAGCCAGTGTTCATCGGTCAGGGCAACGAAGCCGCCGCCCGGCGTGGACGAACCGCCGATGACATGCGCGAGAATGTCAATGCCGCCTAGGCGTTCGAGAGCAGCATCCGCCAGCGCCTTGCTGCCTTCCGGGGTTGCGAGGTCGGCCTGGACGAACTCCACTCCGTCGATGGGCTCCGGCGTTCCGCGCGCGGCGGTGATGACGCGCGCGCCTCCGGCCAGAAACCGGTCGACCGTGGCGCGGCCCGCACCTTTGGTGCCGCCGCTGACGAGTACGCGCTTTCCTGCGAACTCGGTCCGATCAGCCTTGATCGTCATGCCGTGACCTCCACTGCCTTGATCGCATCGGCTTCGATCGCGAAGCGGTAGGTGAAGCGGATGGGACTACCGGGAAAGTCGCCATGGGCGGGGCCTTCGACGACGACCAGACCATCTTCGCGGCGGATCGCATCCGGTGTGAAGATGGCTTTCACGGCGATGACCTCTTCCTCGAACAGGGTCCGGATCTGGTCGTGGCCCTCAAAGCGCTTCCCATTATCCAGGAAAGCCGCGTCAGCAGCAAACGGCTTGAGCATGGCGTCTGCATCGAGCCGTGCGTTGGCCGCGACATAGTCGGCGATGGGTTCGGGTAGTTCGATCGGCATTGCTATGCTCCTTGCGGTGACGAGGAGAATTTAGCGCCGTACAATGATTGTGATAATCGGGCTAAACCGGCATGTGGCGTTGCGAAAGGCGGGACAATGTCGAAACACGGTTTGATCGAATTTGACGCTGTGCTCGCGATAGCGCGGCGGGCATCGTTCCGCGCGGCAGCGCTGGAACTGGGGCTTTCCACCACTGCGCTAAGCAATGCCATCGGCAAGTTGGAAGGGCAGCTTGGCGTCCGACTGTTCAATCGCACGACTCGCAGCGTGTCCCTCACCGATGCTGGACGAAATTTCGTCGAGCAGGTTGGACCCGCTGTGAGCACTCTCCACGAAGCGATGGGAGCCGCTCGGTCACAGCAGGAAACACCCTCCGGAACTCTGCGGATCAATGCCTTCGCCACAGGCGCACGGGAGATACTCGGCCCACTTTTGCTGAAGTTCCTGCGACATTATCCCAAGGTTCATATCGATCTCGTCACCGAGGGCCGGATTGTCGACATCGTCGCTGAGGGGTTCGACCTCGGATTGCGAACCGCAAACCTGGTGCCGACCGACATGATCGCCATTCCAGTCGGACCTCCGCGCAGTTTTGCCGTCGTGGCGTCGCCTGAATATTTCGAGGCCAACGACAAACCACGCACACCCCCGGACCTACTTCACCACTCCTGCTTGCGCATCCGGCTGCCAAACGGCGCGCTGCATCGCTGGCACTTCGAGAAGAACGGCCAGCCCGTTTTAATCGACGTTTCCGGCCCCATAACGCTGGACGAGGCGAGCTTGTCGCGCATCGCCGTGCTCGATCATGTCGGCATCGGTTATTTCATGGAAATCGATGTCCGGGACGACATCCAGGCGGGACGCCTGATCCGTGTTTTGGAAGACTGGACGCCGCCGCTCGCACCCTTGTGCCTCTATTATCCTAGCCGGCGAAATGCTTCAGCTGCTTTCAGGGCCCTGATCGAGATGGCGCGACAATCACCCGTGTAACCGACTTGCCGGGACTGCTTTTGCCATCAACTGCCATTCTCCGTGCTAGGCTGAATGGCGGTACCAGGGTCGACATGCCAAAATACCGGACCTTCCGCACTTGGGGATCAGGATTTGCACCCTGAGCGGCTGCAAAGGGTCGGGTCTAGCTCAATCGCGACTCTCGGCATAATGCGATAATCCGGGAATGCGGAAGGTCGCGGCGACACGCCTTCGTGGTTCGCTCCCGCCAGCTTTGAGGTTGCGGGAGCGAACCGGCA
>NZ_BAAILP010000157.1:4176-10987 GCF_054589055.1 Novosphingobium sp. 11B
GTGGATGGAAGACTCGTAGCGATCCATGGCGACGCCCTTTCGTAGGCCCGCCCAACCTGCAGCACCGCTAAGTCCGCATGGCGCCTGCCGATGATCTGCAGGCCGATCGGCAGCTTGCGCGCGCCGCCGAATCCGGCCGGAACCGCCAGCGCAGGCAATCCGGCCATCGTGGCGGGAAGAGTAACTTCCATCCAGCGATGGTAGCTGTCCATGGCCTTCCCGGCGATCTCGGTCGGCCAGTGCTCGCTGGCATCGAATGGGAAGACCTGCGCGCTCGGCAGCACGAGGAAATCGAACTTCTCGAAAGCGGCGGCGAAGGCGTTGTAGATGCGCGTGCGGCCCTCCGAAGCCGTGGCAAGCTGCGGCCCGGTCAGCTTCATGCCGCCCTCGACTTCCCAGATCGCTTCGGGCTTCATCAGCGCCCGCTTGGCGGGATCGTCGTAGAATCCCTGGAGATCGGCGCCGACCGACCAGTGCCGCAGCGCCACCGCCGTACGCCACATCTCGGAAGCAGGTTCGGCCAGGGTCGCTTCCTCGACGGTCATGCCGATCGCCTCGAATGCCTTGAGCGCCTTCGTGCAGGTTTCCATGATACCGGCCTCCATCGGCAGCGCACCGCCGAGATCACCCAGCCAGCCGACCCTGCCGCCCTTCCAGTCGCGATCGAGCGGACGCGCGAACATCGCCGGATCATCGCCGAGAGAGAACGGTGCGCGCGCATCGCCGCCCGCCTGCACCGAAAACAGCATCGCAAGATCGCTCACGGTTCGGCCGAGCGGCCCCGACGTGGCGAAGTTCTGCCAGAACAGGTCGGTGTTGGGCACCGAAGGAACCCGGCCGAACGAGGGACGCAGTCCGAAGACGTTGTTCCAGCCGGGCGGGTTGCGGAGCGACCCGCCGAAGTCGCTGCCGTCCGCCACCGGCACCATCCGCAGCGCCAGCGCGACCGCGCCGCCGCCGGTGCTGCCGCCCGCTGCGCGGCCGTAAGCATAGGCGTTGTGCGTCGTTCCAAACACCGGATTGTAACTGTGCGATCCCAGCGCGAACTCGGGTACGTTGCTCTTGCCGAGGAAGATCGCACCGGCCTTGCGCATGCGCGACACCACGAGGCTGTCGGCTGCAGGAATGTTGTCCCGCAGGATCGGCGAGCCCTGCGTGCTGGCAATGCCCTTGACCGGGGCAGTGTCCTTCACCGCATGGGGAAAGCCATGGAGCGGCCCGTGGAAACGGTTCGCCGCCGCGTCCTCGTCCATGGCGGCAGCCTGTCGCAGCAGCGCATCGCCGTCCACGCGCGAAACGATGGCGTTGAAGCGGGGGTTCAGGCGGTCGATCTGCGCCAGATGGGCGGTCATCACCTCGCGGCTGGACAAGTCGCGGCGATGGATCGCGGCCGACAGGTCGGTCGCATTCATCATCACGATCTCGTTCGATCCCGTCCCACGCCGTTCGGCGACCCGTGCGAGCGCCGGTGCCGCCATGGTGCCCAGTGCCGTGGCTGCGCCGGTCAGCACGGTTCGGCGGGTCGCCGTCGTACCGTCAAGGGTCGCTTCGCCCATCGTCTTCATCTCCATTTGCCAATCTGCCCGCTTCTTCACGGCGACCACCCGATGGTAAAGGTCCAAGATGACTTGCGGCGCGGGACCACTCCCCCGCCGCAAGTCACATAGTCCCGGGGTCGAGCCGAAGCCCGATCAGGCCGCCCGCTGCAGCATGCCGAACAGGTCGCGCGGATCGTCGGGATCGGCGATGATGTCGAGCTGCTGGAAGAACGCGGTGCCGTCCAGCTTGCCCAGCAGGTAGCGCAGCGCCGAGAAATCCTCGATCGCAAAGCCGACGCTGTCGAACAGCGTGATCTGGCGCGCGTCGGTGCGGCCTTCGGCCTCGCCGCTCAGAACCTTCCAGAATTCGGTCACCAGATAGGACGCCTCCATCTGCTGGATCTCGCCCTCGATGCGGGTCTGCGGCTCGAATTCGACGAAAGTGGCCGCGCGGTCGAGAATATCGCGGTGCAGTTCCGTCTTGCCCGGGCAGTCGCCGCCGATCGCGTTGATATGGATGCCGGAGCCGACCATGTTGTCGGACAGGATGGTGGCATAGGCCTTGTCTGCCGTGCAGGTGGTGATGATCTGCGCGCCCTCGATCGCATCCTGCGAGGTTTCGCACGCCACGACCCGGAGGCCGCTGCCCTGCAGATTGCGCGCAGCCTTGCGGATGGCCTCGGGATCGATGTCGTAGAGGCGCACTTCCTCGATGCCGACGATGGCCTTCATCGCGATCGCCTGGAATTCCGCCTGCGCGCCGTTGCCGATCATCGCCATGACCCGCGCGTCCGCCGGGGCGAGGCGGCGCGCCACCATTGCGGACGTCGCCGCAGTACGCAGCGCCGTCAGCAGCGTCATCTCGGTCAGCAGCAGCGGATAGCCGGTATCCACGCGCGCCAGCAGCCCGAAGGCTGCAACCGTCTGCAAACCCTTCGCGGTGTTGCTGGGATGGCCGTTGACGTACTTGAAGGCATAGGCCTCGCCGTCGGACGTGGGCATCAGTTCGATCACGCCCTCTTGCGAGTGCGAGGCCAGCCGCGGTGCTTTCTCGAACAGGGACCAGCGCAAATAGTCGGCCTCTATCGCATCGGTCAGTTCATGCAGCACCGTCTCTATCCCGAAATGATGGACGAGGCGCATCATGTTTTCGACGCTGACGAAAGGGATGAAGGCAAGCGGGGAAGGCTGCGGCGCCATGGTTTCGTATCCTGATGGTGAATGGGCAGGACGATCGTAGAGCGAGGCCGTGCTGGTAAAAATTGCCATACCGCCTTGCAAACCGATGAACTTTGGACAATTTTATCAGCGCATTTATATAATATGCTCGATTTCAGGCCATCAACTCTTGTCATCTTCCGCCAAGTTCATCCCCGACGACCTCGACCGCCGTATCATCGGCCACCTTCGGGCAGACGGGCGCGCTTCGCTGTCGAAACTTGCCGACGCGCTGGGCGTGGCGCGCGGCACCGTGCAGAGCAGGCTGGACCGCCTGATCGATACCGGAACCCTGCTGGGCTTCACGATCCGGGTCCGCGACGACTACGAGAATCTTTCCGTGCGCGCGGTGATGATGATCGAGATCACCGGCAAGTCGACCACGCAGGTGATCCAGAAGCTGCGGGGCATGGTCGAGATCCATGCGCTGCACACCACCAACGGCAACTGGGACCTCGTAGCCGACATTCGTACCGGCAGCCTCTCGGAATTCGACCGGGTGCTGCGACAGGTGCGCATGATCGACGGGGTGCTGAACAGCGAGACCAGCCTGCTGCTGAGCACGGTCTGACGCGAGCGGCGCAAGCATCCGCCCGGTGGACCCGTCCCGCTGCCGAAACTGGATGTTTCGCGCAAGGCGACGAAAGGCGATGCAACCGTGTCATGGATAATCGCGGAAAGGTGACGCAGTGAACAAGTGGCTGGCAGGTTCGGCGGTTCTGGCATGCGCGGCAATGGCGGTGGCGCCTTCGGTCTGGGCGGATACGCTGCCGCCGCTCGCCGGGCGGATCATCGAGTACGACACCCGGGAAGTCACGTGGCCCGCGCTGGACCTCTCGCCGGATGGGAACACCATCCTGTTCGACCTGCTCGGCGACATCTACGCCCTGCCCTCCGCAGGCGGAAAAGCCAGTCCGGTGATGACGGGCGCGGCATTCGACACCCAGCCCGTATTCTCCCCCGACGGCCGCCACATCGCTTTCGTGAGCGACCGCGACGGGCGGGAGAACCTGTGGATCGCCGATGCCGACGGCAGCAACGCCCGCCGCGTTTCGCAGGAGAATAGCGGCGCGCCGCACTACGGTTCTCCCGCCTGGTCGCCCGATGGCCACACGCTCTACGTCTCGCGCATGATCTGGGGCGTGCTGGCGTTCGAACTGTGGTCCTTCGACGCCGCGAGCGGCAAGGCGGACGTGCTGGTGAAGGCCCAGCCCCATGGCGACGATCCGCATCCGCAGCGGCGCAACGCGATGGGCGTGGTCGCCTCCCCCGACGGCAAGAGCCTGTACTATGCGACCAAGGCGGGCACGACCTGGTCCAGCGGCCCCCTGCCGCACTGGACGATCGCGCGCTTCGATCTCGCCACCCGGACTCAGCACGAGGTCCTGACCACACCCGGCGGCGGGATGCGGCCGGTACTGTCGCACGACGGCCGCCTGCTCGCCTATGTGACGCGGGAAAACGAGCGGACAGTGCTGCGCCTGCACGACCTGACCGACGGGAGCGACCGGCTGATCCATGCCCCGCTCGATCCGGATGGGCAGTCCGGCGGCTATTACGTCGACGTGATGCCGCGCATGGTGTTTTCCGCCGATGACCGTAGCATCTATCTCGGGCTCGGCGGTGGTCTGAAGCGCATCGACCTTGCCGGAGGCGCACTCGTCGACATTCCGTTCGAGGCGCATGTGCGACACGAGATGCCGCCGCCGCTTCGCCGCCAGCACCGGGTCGATACCGGCCCCGTCCATGTTCGCGTGATCCAGACCCCGCGCCTTTCCCCCGATGGCAGGCAGGTGGTCTTCGGCGCCGTGGGCCGTATCTATATCGCCGCCAACCACAAAGGCGCGACTCCCCGCCGCCTCGACGTCCCGGGCGCCGCATGGCAGCCGAGCTGGTCGGACGACGGGCGCTTCGTCACTTATGTCACCTGGACCGCAAAGGAAGGCGGCGACGTCTGGATAGCCGCTGCGGACGGCAAGACCGCGCCGCGCCGGGTCACGACGCAGACGGCCTTCTATTCGGAACCACTGTTCCTTGCCGGCGGCAAGGACGTGGTCGCGTTCTGTGCCAGCCAGCATGACCGGCTCTACCGCTCGGCCGAAAGCCTTGGACCGATGCACTCGACGCTCGTGCGGATACCCGTGGACGGCGGGCCGATGCACTCGCTTGGCAAGGTAGGCGCGGCGATGGACTTGCGGCGCGATCCCGATCCGGCGCGCGTGCGCTATTACGC
Source organism: Novosphingobium sp. 11B (assembly GCF_054589055.1). Taxonomy (NCBI): domain Bacteria; kingdom Pseudomonadati; phylum Pseudomonadota; class Alphaproteobacteria; order Sphingomonadales; family Sphingomonadaceae; genus Novosphingobium; species Novosphingobium sp. 11B. The sequence goes on from NZ_BAAILP010000157.1 coordinate 9,166, forward strand.
CGATGGCTGGATTTCCTCGCACGCGGTCGATGCCGAGGAACCGGCAAGGCATCTGGTCAAGCTGATCGCCCGCCCCGACAGCCAGTATTTCGACGCGCCCGCCCCGCTCAAGAACGCGCAGCTGAGCGCCGATGGCCGCACCGCGCTGGTGAGGCTGGCCTCGCAGCTCTACCTCGTGCCGGTGCCGCAAGCGAAGGACGACGCGGCGCCGACCATCACCGTCACCGATGCGGCTGCGCAAGCGCGGCGCATCACTGCCATCGGCGCGGATTACATGGACTGGGCGCCCGACATGCGCTCGCTCGTGTGGTCGGTCGGTTCGACCTTGCGGCAATTGCCGGTAACCGCCGCGCAGGACGGTGCCCCTGCCGCGATCGAGAAGCGGGCGGGCGGCATCGCGATGGACGTCGTGCTCCCGCGCGACGTGCCCCGGGGCAAGCTGCTGCTGCGCGGAGCGAAGGTCATCACCATGAAGGCCGATCAGGTCATCGACGATGCCGACGTCCTGATCGTCGACAACCGCATCGCCGGGGTCGGGCCGCGCGGCACGCTGAAGATACCCGCAGGCACGCAAGTCCGCGACATGACGGGCAAGTTCATCCTGCCCGGCTTCATCGACGCCCATGCCCACTGGTTCGAGACGCGGCGCCGCATCCTCGACATCGGGCACTGGGATTTCTCCGCCAACCTGGCCTACGGGGTGACCGCCGGGCTGGACGTCCAGACGTTCGATCCGGACGTGTTCGGCTATGCCGACATGATCGACGCCGGGCTGATGGTGGGCGAGCGCGCGTTCTCCACCGGCGAGGGCGTGTTCCGCAACAGCCCGATGGCCAGTCGCGAAGAGGCGATCGCCACGCTGCGGCGCTATTCGGATTATTACCGCACCCCCAACATCAAGGAGTACATGGTCGGCGACCGGGCAGAGCGGCGGCACCTGATCGAAGGCGCGCAGGCGCTGGGATTGATGCCCACGACCGAAGGCGCCAGCGACTACCGGCTGGACCTGACACAGATGCTCGACGGCTACGCGGGCAACGAACACAGCCTGCCGATCGCGCCGCTGCATGACGACGTGAAGCAGATGCAGGTGCGATCGCGCATCTCGACGGTGCCGACGATGCTGGTGCTCTACGGCGCGCCGGGACCGCTGGGCGCGATGGCGGCGGGTCATCAGGGGGACTTCGACGGAAAGCTGAGCCGTTTCGTTCCCGAATTCGTCTTCGCGGGCAAGCGCGATTCGGCGCAGTGGAACCGCGCCGATGGGCAAGGCTTCGCCCTCTTCGCAAAGCAGGCGAGCGATGTCGGACAGGCGGGCGGCCTGCTGGGCGTTGGCTCCCACAGCGTCGTGCAGGGGTTGTCCTACCACTGGGAACTGGAAGCCATGGCATCGGGCGGGGCCAGCGCGGCGCAGATCCTGCGGGCGGCGACGATCGGCTCGGCCGAGGTGATCGGCCGAGCGCTCGATCTCGGCTCGATCGAGCCGGGCAAGCTGGCCGACCTGCTGGTGCTGGACCGCGATCCGCTGGCGGACATCCGCAACACCCGCTCGCTCTCGCTGGTGATGCAGAACGGCCGCCTCTACGAAGCCGCGACCCTCAACGAGCAGTGGCCGCGCGTGCAGAGCCGCGACGCCCAGTGGTTCGAGGGCATGTCGAAGCGCGAGGTCGCCCACGCGATCAGCACCGCGGCGGCCTTCGAGGAGAAGCAGGGCAACGCCGCGTCGTTCGAGTACTGACGCGGCGCGGGGCACGCAACCTCGTCATTGCGAGCGCAGCGAAGCAATCCAGGGCAGTCTTGAGCCGCCCTGGATTGCTTCGCT
>NZ_BAAILP010000158.1:0-5360 GCF_054589055.1 Novosphingobium sp. 11B
CAACTTCACTTTAGAGACCTGCGGGCCGATCATGACTGCCTTGATGAAGCCTGCGGGCGCTACGCGCCCTTGCCTTCATCAAGGCAGTGCGCCCCTTCGAGGGGCCGCTTCCCAATGTGCTACGGCACCGAGCTGACCTCGAACGCTGTCCTCGCCTGGTGCGGGGAGGTCGGGGTGGAGTGGCACGACATTGCCCCGGGCAAGCCGATGCAGAATGGTTACGTCGAGAGCTTCAACGGTCGGATGCGCGACGAGCTGCTGAACGAGACCCTGTTCCTGAGCCTCGACCATGCCCGGGTGGTGATCGCCGCTTGGGCAGAGGATTACAACCAGGAGAGGCCGCACTCATCCCTTGGATACGAGACCCCAGCGGCCTTCGCCGCTGAACTGAATAAGCAATGGCCTGCTTCGCTACGCCCTACGGGCTCCGCTGCGCAGGCCATTGCTCAACCCGCGCTCATGCGCAACAGGCTGCCCGGCTCTAATCCCGACTGGAGGAAATCCGGGGGTCACGTCAGGACCTATTTCGGCGAAATTGAATTTGAATTTGAACGGCTCTTGCGAAAAGGAAAGGCATCCGGAGAAAGGCGACTTTGGTCGGCATTGTAGATAACGACAACAGCAACTCCTTGATCGACCGAAGAGCATGACCGAATTGTGACGCAATTTCAGAGTGAACGTAATGATGGACGGCTTTGACGTAGCGCCTTTCGCGACGCCCTTTAGGCAATGCCCTAGCTATCTCAAACAAACGCTCGTGTGCCCCGACGATTTTATTCTCGGACGTCGTCAAGCGCTCATGTGGGCCCGCATCGTAGAAGCCCAGTGTTTCATCCACAAAGTGAAAGGTGCCGAGGGCAGATAAGCGAATCCACAAATCCCAGTCCTCCGCTCCGGCGAGAGTGGGGTCGAAGCCACCGGCATCCAGAAACGCGGATCGCCGAACGCAGACGAGCGAGCATCCACCAACATAGTTCCATGCGGCCAGCGCGACTGGAGTAGACCATCGACGTGGGGGGCGGCGCCCCATGCGTCCATAGGTTTTTTCGGTATCGCTGCCGCGAGTGATCCATGCTCGATTGTGTGATAGCACAATCGAGGGGTCGCAAAAAATGGGCATGTGACGCTCAAGGCGTTCTGGCATCCACCAGTCGTCCGAGTCCAGAAATGCAACGATCTCTCCACTTGCCGCAGTCACGCCCGAGTTACGCGCAACGCCCGCGCCTTGGTTGGTTACATGCCGGACCAACTTCGCCCTAGGATATGTTTCGACTAGAGCTTTAATTATAGCTGCTTCGTCGGCGCTCGATCCGTCATCTACGACTATGATCTCGCTGGCCAAGGATTGCTGAGATGCGCTAGCTAGCGCACGCCCCAATTTTTCGCTACGATTTAGCGTTGGAATAATTATCGAAAACAATCGACATCCCTTCAAAAATGTTAAGGACGACGTATGGGATCACGATAGCGCTGCACTTAGCGCTTTAAGGGAGTCGGTTCGATAGCCTATGATTTTATCTCTGACTGATGAAAAATCGATATCATTGGCAATTATTTTGGGAAGCATCTCATCTTGTCCGGAAACAATAAGGCGATCTAAAAGGCCGACGCGTTCTAAAAGAGTAAGAAACCGGTCAAGGCCACGCTCGGAATTTCCCAAAGTAATAAAAGGCTTCTCAAACATAATTGCCATCACAGTGCCATGAAACGAATCTGTGACAACGAAATCCGCATCCCTGAATCCAGCGATCCAAGCGCCAACTGAAAATCCGGCGGTATGGGATGATATCAAGTTGACGCGCGCACTTCTCAAACCTCGCTCGGACTTCACCACTTCGGCAACGCGTGACCCAGCTTCTTGTGCATCTAACGCGTAGATCAATATTCCCGCTGGTCCCGCATTTTTCTCGGCAACCTCTTCTAGAAAGTCCCTCTCGGTGAGAAGCGTCGGGTCGCAGACAACCTTTGCATCTGAGCGACCTAACGTGTCTTTGCAGATGGTAACGCCGGAGCGCTCACGAACAGTTACGGTATGAAATTTTTGTAAAAGCTGGGATACTTCGGCGGTCCGCGATTGGTATTTCCATTCAGTATGGCCAAACGAAGCTGCATAAGCAATGCGACGGATATTTCTAGTGATATCTAGAAAATAAGCTAGGCCTTGATCTTCGCCCTGATACTCGAAACGCCAAACTTGGTCGCTGCCGACAATCACGGCGTCGAGCCGCAAATCGTCAGTGGCTTTTTGCAACTCTGATGTGCCAAACACAGGGTCAGATCGTTGGCCGAGATAAGATTTAACGAATTGGGCGTGTGTTTTTTTTAGCATTCGGCGTGTGCGTGAACCTCGCCAATCGTGCATTGGAAGATGCGACACTAAGGAAATTATAGTTTGCTTCAGAGTTTTCGGGCGGGGCAGCATATCCATAAAGTATGGGGAATGTCCCAAGGTCTGGAGAGTTCGATATAAACATGCTGCTTGAAGCATTCCTCCATAATTTCCTGTGAGAGGTAGCGTTAAAATTCCAACATTTTTCATTTCGGAAAATTCTCTCAAAATTTATTTTGCGTGAAGTAAGCCATTTGAGTGCTTACTGCTTGGTTTGCCATATGATCGTCGCCCTCGGATGGCTCCGCGTTTGATAGAATATAGATAGAATTGAGCAGCCGAGCGAGCGGTGTTCCGATCATAATTATCGCACGCCGCGGCGCAATTGGACGCGAATTCGATTTATACGGGCCCCCGTAGGTCTAAAGCTCGCGAGCGCACCTGATAGGAAGGCTGGGTCGATCGTCAGAGGGTCTACATCTGGGGCTGTACTGGTGACATCGACGTCGGACATTATAAGATTTTCTGCCTCTCCGCGAATCACAAGGGATCCTGCATCGAGCTTGATATTACGTAGATTGCAGTAAGATGATTTGCCGCCGATGTGCACACCAAGGTTACCATTGCGGAGCCTGACATTTTCTATTGTGCAATCAGCTATCGGAACCACGAAATCGCCGCGACTGTATCCTGCCAGTGCTAAGACATGACCGTCTGCACTAACATCTGAAATAACAAAATTTCTACAGCCGTAACAGACGATCGCAGAGCCGCGGTCATGACCGGGTTGGTCGCTATATTGTTTTGAGATGTCTGCGCCGCGGATGTTTTCGATTATAAAGTTGACGCCTGCTTCGACATGGATCAATTGGCTCAATGATCGACCCGTAATACGGCGAATCGTAAAGTTCTGCGCAGATTTATCAGGATTCCAGTCCTTCGTGTATATCTCTCCGGCGAAGCCTATGCCTAGCCCCCAATTCGGTTTGCCGGATGGAGCGGTGACATCAATGATATCGTGATTCTCGACGATGACTCCGGAGTCGTGTGGACAAACGTTCCATTCAATTGGATCTCCAATCAAACTTCGAAAAACACCGTTAGATATAACTGCGTCACGTAAAACCGAATGTCCGCCTTGACGCAGTACGCCATAGTTCGCGTTAGAAATCTGAAATTGATCTATCCGCAAATTCTTGAACGGACCGGGGCCGCCGATAAGAACTGCGGCAATGTGATCTCTGCCAGAATAATTAAGGCCAATGATGTCAATTGTGCCGTGTATGAGGCGTAGCATTACATTTTGAACACGTGAATTTTCGAAACGTAGCGTTGTCCGGCCACGTATACAGATTTCGGCTTGCGGCGATCCATTTAAGTCGCATTGGATAACGAGGATTGCACCATCTGGCACGTTGATGACCCCTCTGACTAGCAAGGGTCGGTCCCGTGGAGGTATGACGATGGGTGCGCCGCCATTGCGAGCCGCTTGGTCATCGATCATCTTCTGGAGCGGCTCGGGTGGGGCTTTTGGGACATCACGGCCAATTGCGTCTTGTGCAAATCCGAAAGGTAACAAGCCAACTGCTTGAAGGAACGCCCGACGTCGAACGTAGAAGTCGTGTCCTGTCATATGAATTCAATCCATTTCTTGGGATGGCAGGCACCGTGGCGATGTTGCGCGCCCCCTTGGGGCTTCACTTAAAGCATTTTTTCGCTATTGGCAGTCGCCTAAAAGGGAGCGTAGCACTGCATGCACGACGGCTCAACACCGCTTACTCCAAGTCGGCGGCATCAACCCAGTTTCAGCCTTTGCAACAAGTTGTTTCGGGTGGTGTGGCAGCTGACTTGGTTGCTGCTAGCCCGATTCACGCCTCCGCAAGCTCATGGTTGGCGTCGATTTTTGTTACGGGCCTTTGGAGCTCGTATCGGTCGCGAGGTTCGGGTCTATCCTGATTGTCGCATTTGGCATCCAGGCAATCTCACCATGGGGGAGGGCTCAGTGATGGGGCGTCAAGTCAATTGTTATAATCAAGGCTCGATAGTGGTGGGTGCTCGTGTTACAATATCACAGAACGTCACGCTCTGTGCTAGCACACACGATATCAATGACCCACTTTTCCCTTTGCTGCTTCGACCGATCTGCATTGAAAACGACGCTTGGGTCGCCGCTGAGGCGTTTGTTGGGCCCGGTGTTACAATCAAGGCGGGAGCTGTTCTCGGCGCCCGTGGAGTTGCAATGCGAGAGTTGTCACCTTGGACGTTCTATACTGGCAATCCCGCCACTGAACTGAAGAAGCGACGCCCCTTAACGATGTCCAATTCAGTAAGTGAACGTGAATTTTGATACATAATCAAACCCGCTGAAAGTGACTGGGAATATTGTAAGTATTTGGCCACAAGTTTACCTTAAACCGTTCGATCTTTTGGTTGCAAGTACTTTGACGTCTCCCGTTTTCTGCCTCCGTGTCAAAGGCACTGTAATTTTCTCCGGAACGGGCAAAGTGAAATTGGCCACTTTGGGGCTCTGAGCTCCAGGAGTTTGGCATGGCTGCGCTTCCGTTTCTCGGTGGACGGCCTCGGCGCCGAAGTTCGGCCGGTGCTGGCAAAAGTGATCCGCCGGATGGGGATTTCCAAGCAGACGTTCTACCGCTGGATGAAGCTGTAAATGGTGGGCTTGGCGTAGGCGAGCTGCGCTGGCTCAAGCAACTGGAGGACGAAAACCGCGAGCTCAATCAGCTGGTGGCCGACCTCAGCCAGGACAAGCACATTCTGCAAGACGTGCTGTCAAAAAAGCCTGAGGCCTCCTCGGCAGCGCGAGATCGTCCGGTATGTCCAGTCGAGCCATGCGGTCAGGGAGCGGCGCAGTTGCGCGGTGGTGACGTTTGATCGGCGGTGACCCTGTCCCGGTTCTGCCACCGGCCAGAACGAGAGGTCCGGCGCTTCATCGGCCGGGGTTAACCCCGGCCGATGAAGCAAATTCGGCCGGCGTCATGCACCCCAGGGATGTGTGAGGTCGGGTCTCGTTGAA
>NZ_BAAILP010000159.1:0-3004 GCF_054589055.1 Novosphingobium sp. 11B
GATCGTATGGACGGCGTTTCCGGTAGCGCAGAGACAGTCCGGGTCTTCGATGGACGCGTGGTTTGCGCGATCGCGGCTGAAACCGCATCCCGGCCCACGACGCCGACCCGATACACCGGAGCGACGTGATCATTCGCCGCTCGGGATGCTCGGTCATATAACCCATGTGGTTATAAATGTCAAGATCGCACAAACGCAACCTCGTCATCCCGGACTTGATCCGGGACCGCTGGCCGTGAACAGCCCACCTCGCGTCAGGGCGCCCCAACGAAAGCGATCGCCTCAAGCACTGCCAGCGATCCCGGCCTTCGCCGGGACGACGTCAACCTTCGGCCGCCGCCAGCTTCGGCTGCATCAGGTGGATGTAGGCCGTCGCCACCAGATAGGCCGCGCCGCACACCACGAACAGCGGGCCGTAGCCGAGGCCCGATTTCAGCGACCAGCCCGCGAACTCGATGATCCCGGTCCCGGTCAGGTTCCCCGCCACCGCGCCCAGCGCGATGACGGTGGCCATGCGGCGCGCCGGGATGATCTCGGTCGCCATGCCGAAGATGTTAGTGGAGAAGCCCTGATGCGCGAACAGGCCGAGGCCGATGCACACGGCCGCCACCCACGGATTACTCGCCAGCAGCGCCAGCGGCATCACCAGCACGACGAGGGCATAAGCCAGCATCGAGCCCTTGCGCGCGAGGTTCATCGAGACCCCGCGCAGCAGCAGTGCCGGGTAAAGCGCGCCCGAGGATACCGCGCCGAGCGCCGCGAGGATGAAGATCACCGCGATCGGCCAGCCCAGCTCGCCCTGCCTGAGATTGAACTGGCGCGCGAAGAAATCGGGCGTCCAGAACAGCACGAACCACCAGACGAGATCGGTGAAGGCCTTGGCCCCGATGACCGTCCAACTGCGGCGGTCGGACAGGATCGCGCCCCATTCGACCTTGCCGCGTGTCGTCGCGGCCTGTCCCGCGATGGGCGTCAGCTTCGCGGTGTTGAGCTTCCACAAGGCCAGCCACACAAGGCCCAGCCCGCCGGTGACGAGGAACGCGGCCTTCCATCCGAACGCCATCGCGAAAGGGGGGATGATGAGCGGGGTGAGGATCGCGCCGATGTTGGGCGCGGTGTTGATGATGCCGATGCCGACCGAGCGGCGCGCGGCGGGCAGGTAGATCGCCGCGGTCTTCATCGCGGCGGGGGTGTTGACCGATTCGGCGGTCGCCAGCACGGCACGGGCGATCACGAATTGCTGCACGCTGGCGGCCAGCGCATGGGCCATCCCCGCAAGGCTCCACAAGGCCACGGCGAAACCGTACGCGAAGCGCACGCCGAAGCGGTCGACGAACCAGCCCACGCCGAGCAGCGAAGCCGCCGCCGCCAGCTGGAAGATCGAGCCGAGATGCGCGAACTGCTGGTCGTCCCAGTGGAACTCCGCCTCCAGCATCGGCTTGAGCAGCGCCAGCACCTGCCGGTCGACGTAGTTCAGCGCCGTCGCGAAAAAGATCAGCGCAATCAGTATGTTCTGCGCGCGGATAGCGGCGCGGCCGGAGTCGGGCGCCGGGGGAGGGGCGTGCTCGGGCACGGCCGTCTGTTGGTGAATGGTCATTCTCGCTCTCCCCTATCCCGCCGTTTCGTCGGCGGCAATTCTTCCTGCCCCCTCGCGCAAAGCTCTTGCTCCGCTGCGTGGGTGGTCATAAGGATGGATATGACAACGTAGGACATACGGCAAGCATCTTCATCGAAGATGCGCCAAACAAGAAGCAAGCATCTTCGTCAAATGAGAGATGCGGCGAAAGGACGGGGACCAGTGAGCGCAGAACACGCAGGCGACCTTTACGGCGAGATGTTCCTCGCCCAGATCGACGGCCCCGCCGCGAAGCCGAGCCGTATCGAGATATGGAAGACGCTCTGGCCGGGCCTCGCCATCTGCGGCATCGCCAGCATCGCCGCCGCCTGGCTTTCCGAGCACTACGGCGCGCCGATCATCCTGATGGGCCTGCTGATCGGCCTCGCCCTGAACTTCGTGACCAGCGAGAAGCGCACGCATCCGGGGCTCGATTTCGCCTCCAAGGCTTGCCTGCGCTGGGGCATCGTCGTGCTCGGCACGCAAGTGACGCTGGCGCAGATCGTGGCGCTCGGCCCGGTGCCGTTCCTGGCGCTGCTGATGGTGATGGCCGCCGCAATGGGTGCGGCGCTGCTGGTGGCGCGGGCGACCGGCGCCTCGACCGCGATCGGCATCCTTGCGGGCGGCGCGACGGCGATCTGCGGGGCCTCCGCTGCGCTGGCGTTGTTCGGCGTGCTGGGGGCGAAGCGGATCAGCCAGGCGCAGTTCGCGCTGACCCTCGTGGTGATCTCGATGGCGAGCGCGATCGCGATGTCGTTCTATCCGCCGCTCGCAGGGCTGATGCACCTCGACGACCGGCAGGCGGGGTTCCTGATCGGCGCCTCGATTCACGACGTCGCGCAGGCGATCGGCGGCGGCTATGCCTATTCGGACATCGCGGGCAGCTACGCCACGATCGTCAAGCTCTCCCGCGTGGCGCTGCTGGCGCCGATCGTCGCGGTCGTCTCGCTCATGTACACGGACGAGGATGCCGGGGAGCGGCACTGGATCCGGAAACTTGCGATGCCCTGGTTCATTACCCTGTTTCTGGCGGTGGTGGTGCTCAATTCGCTGGTGACGATCCCGGCTTTCGTGGTCCACCTGAACCTGACGCTGTCGAAGACGCTGCTGCTGCTGGCGGTGACGGCCACCGCGATGCGCTCGCGCCTCGATCTGGTGATGCAGATGGGCTGGCGCGCGGCGATGCCGGTGGTGGCGGCGACTTTGGCCTCGCTGGTGGTCGCCACGGCCTTCAGCATGATGATCTTGTGAGTGTGTGAATGACTGAAATCTACGACATCGCGATCATCGGCGGCGGCGTGAACGGCTGCGGCATCGCGCGCGATGCCGCCGGGCGGGGCGCCAAGGTGCTGGTGCTGGAGCAGGGCGATCTGGCGGGCGGCACCTCGT
>NZ_BAAILP010000159.1:3120-6059 GCF_054589055.1 Novosphingobium sp. 11B
GATCCACGGGGGCCTCCGCTATCTGGAGCACTACGAGTTCGCCCTCGTGCGCGAGGCGCTGACCGAGCGGGAGCGGCTGTGGCGGATCGCTCCGCACATCATCCACCCGATGCGCTTCGTGCTGCCGCATGTGAAGGGCCTGCGCCCGCGCTGGCTGCTGCGTCTCGGCCTGTTCCTCTACGACCACATCGGCGGCCGCAAGGCGCTGCCCGCGACGGAGTCCATCGACCTGCACCGGCACCCGGCGGGCAAGCCGCTGAAGCCGGGGTTCGGCAAGGCTTTCGTCTATTCCGACGGCTGGGTGGATGATGCGCGGCTGGTGGTCCTGAACGCCCGCGACGCGGCGGACCGGGGTGCGACGATCCTGACCCGCACTGGCGTGGAGAAGCTGGAGCGCGAGGGCGGCGTCTGGACCATCCACACGTCCGGCGGCACGTTCCGCGCGAAGGCGGTGGTGAACGCGGCCGGGCCATCGGTGCTCGACCTCGTCGGCCGCGCCGGTGAGCGCACGAAACGCGCGATGCGGCTGGTGCGCGGCTCGCACATCGTCGTGCCGCGCCTGTTCGAGCATCCCTACGCCTACTTCTTCCAGATCCCCGACGGGCGCATCTTCTTCGCGATCCCCTACCAGCACGACTTCACCCTGATCGGCACCACCGACCGCGACCACACCGGGCCGCTCAGCGAGGTGAAGGCGAGCGACGAGGAAATCGCCTACTTGTGCGAGGCGGCCAATGCCTACTTCGCCAAGTCGATCACCCCGGCCGATGTGGTGTGGACTTATTCCGGCGTGCGCCCGCTGGTGGACGACGGCTCCGGCAAGCCCGAGGCGGCGACGCGCGGCTACGACTTCGACCTCGATCTGGACGGGGAGGGCGGCGCGCCGTTCCTCTCGGTGTTCGGCGGCAAGATCACGACGTATCGCCATCTCGCCAAGGATGCGGTGGAGAAGCTGCAGCCGCTGGTCCCGGCGCTGTCCGGCAAGGACTGGACCGCCACCGCGCCGCTCCCCGGCGGCGATTTCGCGATGGGCGCGATCGATGCGCTGAAGGCCGACCTCGCGCGCGAATACCCCCGCCTCGATGCGGCGACGCTGGACCGCGTGGCGCGGGCTTACGGCACGAAGGCGCGGGAATGGCTGGCGGTGGACCCGGGCGAGGACTTCGGCCATGGCCTGACCGGCGCCGAGGTCGATTACCTCAAGGCCAACGAATGGGCGCTGACGGCCGAGGATGTGCTGTGGCGCCGCACCAAGCTGGGTCTCCGGCTCGACGCGGCACAAGCCGCGCGACTGCAAACATACATGGGTGAGTGAGCAAGTGAACGGCGAACACATTCTGGTCCTCGACGAAGGGACCACCTCGACGCGGGCGATCGTCTACGGCGCGGACGGCAGGGTCCTGCACGTCGCGCAGCAGGAACTGACACAGCATTATCCCGCCCCCGGCCGCGTCGAGCACGATGCCGCCGAGATATGGGACAAGACCCTCGCCTGCGCGCGCGAGGTCATCGGCAAGGTCGGCGGCGCGGACCGCATCGCCGCGCTCGGCATAACCAACCAGCGCGAGACGGTGGTGGCCTGGGATCGCCAGACCGGCGAGCCGATCACCCGCGCCATCGTCTGGCAGGACCGCCGCACCGCCGAGATGTGTGCTACGCTGCGCGATGGCGGGCATGAGGCGATGCTGCAGGAGCGGACGGGCCTTGTCGTCGATCCGTACTTCTCCGGGACCAAGATGCGCTGGGTGCTCGACAACGTGCCCGAGGCGCGTGCGCTCGGCGAGCGGCTGGCGCTGGGGACGGTGGAGAGCTGGCTGGTCTGGAAGCTGACCGGGGGCTTGCATGTCACCGATGCCAGCAACGCCAGCCGTACGCAGTTGATGGCGCTGGACGGCGCGGACTGGGACGACGACCTGCTCGGCCTGTTCGGGGTGCCGCGCAGCGCGCTGGGCCGGATCGTCGATACGGCGGGGACGGTGGGCACTTGCGATCCCGAACTGCTCGGCGCGCCGATCCCGATCAGCGGGCTTGCGGGCGACCAGCAGGCGGCGACGATCGGCCAGCACTGCCTCAAGGCGGGTCAGACCAAGGCCACTTTCGGCACCGGGGCCTTCATCCTCACCAACATGGGCGAGACCCTGCCGCGTTCCTCGCATCGGCTGCTCGGCACGGTGCTGTGCCAGCAGGGCGGGCGGCGGACATATGCGCTGGAAGGCTCGATCTTCGTGGCGGGGAGCCTCATCAAGTGGCTGCGTGACGAACTCGGCGTGATCCGAACGGCGGCGGAAAGCGAGACGCTGGCGCGCGCGGTGGCGGACAATGGCGGGGTGCTGTTCCTGCCCGCGCTGGCGGGGCTGGGCGCGCCGCACTGGCAGCCGGATGCCAAGGGCGTCGTCACCGGGCTCACGCAAGGGACCAGCCGGGCGCATATCGTGCGCGCGGCGATGGAATCGATGGCGCACCAGTGCCACGATCTGCAGGCCGCTTTCGCCGCCGACGGCGCGGCGTGGACCTCGCTGCGCATCGACGGCGGGATGAGCGCCAACGACTGGATGGCGCAGGATCTGGCCGACGTGCTCGCGCTGCCCGTGGAGCGGCCTGCGGATATCGAGACGACCGCTCTGGGCGCGGCGATGCTGGCGGGGGTCGGGGTTGGCCTCCATGCCTCGCTGGAGGACGCGGTGGCGATGGGCAGCGCGTCGAAGCGGTTCGCGCCGGATATGGACGGGGCGGTGCGCTCGGGGCGTATCGCGATGTGGGAGGCGGGGCTGAAGCGGCATATCGACGGGGTGGGGTGAGGCTTCGTTCAAACTGCCTTGGGCGCTTTCGTCGTCCCGGACTTACTCCGGGACCGCTGGCCGTGAACGGCCCATGTTGCAGCGCGCGCCTGCGAGCTATCGCCTCAAGATATGCCAGCGGTCCCGGAGCAAGTCCGGGAC
>NZ_BAAILP010000160.1:0-12189 GCF_054589055.1 Novosphingobium sp. 11B
AGTCACAGCAAAAATGTTGTTAGCACACCCGATTTTGCCGCCAAATCCACTCACCGCAAAATCAGATACTTATGGTCTCGCGTTCCCTGCGTGTTCCGCTAGCACTGTTCAACTTGGGTCTAATTGTTCAGGGGCTCGCCAAGTGACAGATTCCTACACACTGACGTACCCCCGCCTTGGGTCCCTCCCCCCGGGGGTAGAACGAAAAATGCCGGCACTGAGGCCGGCATTTTTGGGTAAGGTACAGATTTAGGCGTCAGTGCAGTACGGGCGCTTCGCGGGTGAAGGAACGACGCCGAGCCTTGCTCACAGCCGACATCATCGGCGGCGAAGGCTCGACAGAGCTGACAGCAACCTCAATGCCCTTGAGCTTGCGCACATGCTCCCGGGCGCTTGCGAGAGGAGGAAACACAGCCCAGCGTGCCATGTTGTCATTCACGGGGCGCTTCTCCACACGGCCGCCAAACCATTCGATAAAGGCGCGCTGGATCAGATCGAACGTGAGCTTGCGATCGTTCGGGTGGTGATTGGCGAGATAGTCCTTGATCGCCATACGGAGGTCGGTCAGCGAATACGCAACCTCACGCTGTTCGGACAGATAGATGCCGGCGCCATCCATCACTTCGCACTCATACAGCCCATCGCTGAGCAGATCGAACATGAAGCGATCGATACCATGAAGAGATTCGACCACCTGCCCCTGAAGCGCTGACGTGCGGGGCGCAGTGCGAAGCACAGTCCAGCCATTTTCCGGAACGAAGTTGAGCAGATCGAACAGCATCGCCTCAGCGCCGCCGCTGTTCATCTCGTCGGCCATACTCTGGAAATACTCCTTATCGCCCCGGAATTCGCTGCTGCAATCGAACATGGCGTACCGGCGCTCGTCACTCGTGGCGGGAATCACCCAAGGCTCATTTGAGATGAGCGCCAGCCGCATATAGTTGGGCTCCATCGTCGCATCGACGCCTTTGCGCTCAATGGACAATGCCGAGCTAGTGATGAGGTCCTTAAGGACCGATTCCTGCTGCTTACTGCCAGCCCAAAACGCTTCCTCCATCACAAGCAACAAAGTGCGCTGGAACTGGGCGTTAAACTTGCCAAGCACGCGACCTCCGTTGGCATCCCGGAAGAAATACGGCTCCATGAGCGGCTTCAGAAAGTCGAAAATGATCGACTTGCCCGTCCCCTTTTCACCACGAATCACCACAGCAACGCCGGGCTTTTCCTGCGGACGCTGGAAGATATGCGCGAGCCACGTCATCAGCCAAGTGAACAACTCTTCGTTATCCCGACAGATGACCTGCTTCAAATGGCGCTTCAAGCGACCCCATTCGCCCTTCCGAGGCTTACGAGACCAGTCCTTGAACAAGTTGTACGTCCGAGGGCGCGACTGGCCGGGGGCGAAGACTACGTGATCGTAAGTGCGCCGTGCTTCCCATCCGAGCCACATCTGTGCCATACGCGACTGCTTGGCCTTGCCATTGTGCTCGACAAGCACAACGCGATTTTCTTCGCGAGTGAGCATATCCCGACGAGTGAGGAAAATAGGCATCAGGTGGGGCTCGCGGGGCTCATACATGATGCGAACCGAACTACCCACGGTGACGACCGCATACATAGCGTTGAGCTCCTTGAGGTGCTTGACCTCGTCAGCGCTGCAGCCCGCGAATGCCTCGTCGTCATTGCCGATCAATTCCCCGCTTTCGCCGCCGCCGTTTTCAGCATCCTCGTCATCTTCGTCATCGTCTTCAAGTTCGATGAGATACTCCGGGTTGGTAAGGTCCGCTTCGTCGATAAGACCCTGAGAAATCAAACCATGCAGAAGATCGAGCCGATCCCGACCCATGCATGCATTGTGGGAACAGTGGAAACTGAAACCATTGCCACCTTCGTCGTGCATGTCTGAGGCATTGACGATGTACGTGCCAGTGCCGCCATAGCTCGAATGTTCATCCTCGAACGGACATCCAATGTGGATGCCCGGCTTTCCACCAGAACGAGCATCGCGCAACTGCTCATCGTCCAGCCGCTCGGAAAGCAGCGATTCGATTTCAAAGCGCGAGGCATTGCGAGCGGCCCAAGCTTTCATGCTCTTCCCGCTAGGGAAGGTCAGGGACGCGGCCTCTCCCTCACCTGCGGCAGCGAACACATTCGTTTCGCTATTGGCGATGCCGCGCTGACGGCGAAGCTTCGTCCGGGGATACCGATCGAGGTCAAGTGCAGCGCCTACAACGCGGATAGTTTCAAACTCGGTCAGATGCTTGGGATGACGGGGCATGTAGAACAGGCGAGCGGGATCGACGCAAGCCTTGTCGAACGTCAAGCCAAGCGCGGTGCAAAATCCAGCATACCGTTCCTTCCATTCGGCAATGCCATCGCTCTGCGTGCCGCCGCGCTTTGCAAACACGAACGGTTCGGACAACGGGAACACAACGCGGCACTTCGGGATAGGCGAATGGCCGACCGCGATCATTACGCCATCTTCGGTATGACGAAGCTCATCGATAATAGTGATTTCCTGAAGCAATTCAGGCCGCATCGCCTTCTGCTGCTGAAGATAGCTGCGCACTCCGTCCGGAGTCGGATCGCTCTCTCCAGACTCCTTCATATAGTGATCGCGCCCGATCAAGGTGGTGTTCTTCAGATGGCTGTGCGTCGTATAGATGACGGCTTCAAGGCCAGATGCCGCGATCGTTGCCGTCACTTCTTCGATCGGCGTCCCATCATCAATATCTACGCCAAGGACATAATTGGCGATCATCGCGCTCGCCTTGCGAGAGCCGCCTGCGGCCTCGCCCTGCAGGAAGCAACGACCATCCTTCTCGCCAACCGTATGCTGTTCCAACTGGCTAGCGAAAACCGCGAAACTGCCGGTCGTCGCCTTCCACTTTCCAGATGCGGTAGTCCGGCGCTGGCCAAAGGACAGCGTGATTTTATGGTCGCAAGCGGCACTGCTCACTTCAAGCGGTACGGGGTGACGGGTCAGAGAGGCCACGTCAGTGAGTGCTTCATAAGGGCAGAGGTGCCGGTTGCGGGGCTGGTTTTCGACCACCGTATCCAGAATATAGACCATGCCGTTTTCAAAGCTGGCGCTAGGCGCAGGGGCAGCGGCCATGTGATTGCCCCACATAGTGATGCCGATCGCGTTGCCCAGATCGTCCACCAGATCAACGACCGGCTGAGCGGCGCTCTCGGCAAACGCGGCCAACTCGGAAGGGTCATTTGACGTGATGGAAGTGCGGGCTTCTTCGTTGAGAACGGTGATGTCTCCGGGCAGTTCCGAAACGAGAAAATGGAAGATAGACGTCAAGGGGGGGCTTTCAATAAGCGCGCGCCATCGACGCGGGACGCCGATAACGTTCATGCGGTGATTTTGGGGGAATGCCTGCGGACGTGTCCGGCGGCGATAGTCTTAATGCACACCTCGGGGTTGATTGTCAAGGGAAAATGACGTACCCAGGAGACTCGCCGACGCAACGGATGCAGTAATCGATGTCGATGAAGGATGTTTGGATAGAGGAGCACGGCGATGCTGACTTCTCGACGCTGGGAAGTCGCCTCGCTTGGGCGCGGGATCAAACTGGCCTGAAGCAGCAGGAGCTTGGCGCAGCGATCGGCAAAACCCGTTCTGCAATCGCGCAGTACGAAAGTGGCGCCATCAATCCACCGCTGGACGTTATAATCGCTCTTTCAACCCGGCTTGGCCTAGATCCTCAGTTTCTTGCGTTCGGTGATGATACACGTGGAGCTAGTCATCACCCGATTGCCGGATTAGGAATCGATCGCGCAGCGGCCGGGCTGAGTTCCTCCACGATCGGATTACCGGCTGAAGCATTGGAAGAATGGGGGCTTCAAACCGCCCGGCTTGTCGTGCGCCGACTAGACGTTGAAGCTCCGCATTTCGGCATCAAGGCGGGCAGCTACCTCATCCTAAAGCCTGATGACTCAGCGCAAATTCAATCTGACGGCGATATATACGCCTTAAATTCTAGCGCCGGGCTCTGTTTGGTGAGGAGCATTCCAGTTTTGATCGGCATCGGACATGAAGTGTCGCAACTGATTGGGGGCTATGGCCAAACTTACGAAAGTCCAATTTCGCCCCAGACGGAAGGCAAACTCGTCTGCGTGATACAGCGACAATAGGCCACTTGCCTAGCTAGTGCATCAGTCTCCCAAAGATTGGCGAGAGGCCTTCTCGCCTGAGCACGGACAAAACCCTCCGCCTTCAGGGAAAATTGAACCGATCTTTTGCCTAGTAGGAACTCAGATAAGGAATTGTTTAATATGGATTAATTTAAACTCAGTCATAAGTTTCATGGGTTTTTTGATTTTAGAGAAAGGTTGGAAGAGAGGGTAGATTGGATGTTCGCAGTAGTGTGGCGAATGGTCTGCGAAAATAGGGAAAAGGCGAAAAGGCGCGGCCCCCTCGTCCGTCACTGTTCGAAGGCGTTCGCAGCGCACCACTCGTTCAGCGAAAATAACTCCTATTGACATTTAAACTGGACCGTGCCATAAGAGTGGCGTCCTATCTGAGGCGAACGCCGCATCACGCGGCCGATTGGCAACTCGATAGACCCTCCCAACACATGCTATTTATGGTGCCCCCATGTCTGTCCCCTATGTCGCGCCTATCGAAAACGGTTCCACCATTTCCCCGGTCGCCAATCGGCTGATCCGGTTGGATCAGGTGAGTGAGATTGTCGGCCTTGGTAAGACGCTCATTTACCGCCTTATCAGCGAAGGGCGCTTCCCCCGTCCTTTGAAGCTCGGTTTGAATGCGAGCCGGTGGAGCGAGATCGAAGTGCAGTCTTGGATTGCAGAGCAAGTGGCTGCCCGCCCGACTATCCAGTGACTGTCAGCTGCGCCGAAATAGCAATAAGCCATTTCAGCAAAATTATTCCTTGAACTCAATCGTCGCAATTCAGATAATGATTGGAATTATCCCATCATCCTTAGCGAATATTTTTTAGGACAGTTGCAATCAATACGTTAGCATCGGCCCGATCTCCAATTATTAGTCCGCGCTTTTGGGCATCTTTTTCTGACCCATATCCTACAGATTGCCCCATATATATTTTCGCAGAAAATTGACCCATTTTCTCGATAGCCGACGCGACCATATCAACGCTCGCAGGAGTTAAGATGCCAGTTGTGACGGCGACGACGATAATGGCTCCCTCCTTCTGCGCTGTCAGTATCTTGTGCCGTCCGAGGTCGGGATGCTCATTCACCCCCCAACCTGTTCCACTCAAAGCCATCACAACGCGACTGAAAACACTGTCATCGGTGACGATGGCAGGTTTATATTTCGGGGTTGCGGGAGCAGGGGGTGGCGCGGCAGCCACGGCAGGCGCCGGTTTGTGTTGACGGCTTGTCTTCAACGATGCGCCTTTGAGCTTTGCAAATACCTCCGCATCACTCGTCGCAATAAAGCCTCGGCCATCATCGAGGGTTGCAACAAAGGTCACTTCCTTCCGCTTTCCACCAAGTACTCCAGCGAGTAAACCAACAGGGCCAAGCAATAAAGCGCCACCAATACCGAAGCCAATCGCAGAACCCCATTTGCGAATGGATTCTTCGGTGGCAACCTGAACATCAATAAGTTTACTTACACTTATTGTTTCGGTCGCAAGGAACGTGCCTTCTTTTGGGAGGTTAAGGCTTCCCCAGAGATAACTTCCTTGCCCGCTGCGAAAATTGCCGCCGTGAACTTTTAACGCTGCCATGACCGCTCCTGAGTGATGGCTCTTAGTTTGCAATGGATAGTTTAACGCAATCTTTCATCGCTTTGAAATATAGAGGTTTAAATGCAGGCCGGGACGTTGACTGCCTGCGGCTCATCACGCGCGCTTTTCTATACGTTGGATGGCGGCGCGGCTCACTCCATACTGCTTTGCCAGCGTGCCAAGTGATGCGCCCGACGCGCGTTGAATGCGGACTTCCGCTTGCTGAGCGTCAGAAAGGCTGGATGGGCGCCCAAGTCGCTGCCCTGCCGCCTTGGCTCTAGATAGTCCCGCTTGCGTGCGCTCGATGAGCAAGTCGCGTTCAAACTCGGCGACGGCGTTAATAACGCCCATAGTCATCCTGCCCGCAGGGCTTGTTAGGTCCACGCCGCCCAAAGCTAAGCAGTGGACCTTGACGCCCTCTGATGCCAGCCGATCAACCGTTTGCCGAACGTCAATCGCGTTGCGGCCTAAGCGGTCTAGCTTGCTAACGATAAGCACGTCATCAGCCTCAAGCCGGTCCACCAGCTTGGCGAACCCCTTCCGCTCCATTGCAGCCACCGATCCAGAAACGGTTTCGGATACCACGCGCCTCGGTTCGATGGCGAAGCCAGCAGCCTCAATCTCTCGTAGCTGATTTTCTGTTGTCTGGTCGGCAGTGCTGACGCGGCAGTAGGCGAAGGTGCGGGCCATAACTCATCCTGTATCGATTCTCTGTATCGAAAATAAGGTAATATCGAAACCATGACGAGTCTAATTTTCGATACAGTCTCGATCGGTGTATCGAAACCGACCATTTTCGATATGCTGTGACATTGGGGGCTACTCTGAATGCGATGTTCGCCTCTATTGCGCCATCGCTTCGTCTCGCCGCGCGGCGTGCTGCTCGTTACGATCGAGGGTAAGAGCAGGATCATCCCCGCCCGCAGCAATGCGCAAGCCTGGCCCGAAAATACGCCGGGCGTTCCCGCCCGGAACGAAATTGTTCGCTCAAGCCGGCGGTTCGGCAGGTCGAATTGGAAACGATGGAGCGGCTATCACCAGCGCAGCCTGGTCGAAACAACAATGCGTTGCTTCAAGCTGCTGGGAGACCGCATCATGGCATCAGAATTCGATCGCCAGGTCCCCGAAATGCAAATCCGCGCCGCCATCCTCAACCGCTACACCGCGCTCGGAAGGCGTCAAACTCAGCTGGTCGCGTAACCGAGCCCTTTCAAAGGCACACCGCTACCAGGTGACCGATTTGCGCAACAAAGCCCATTCCTGGCCTCCTGCCCCGATACGCCGTGGTACTGGACTATCAAGCAATGCGCCTCATTTGTTGAAGATGGGTGCAGAATATCCAGTCGTGGAGCTACTCGATTTATTTTCATATGTGGCCTACCAATTTACTGTCCTGCCACTGGATCACGCGCATTGACAATCAGCCAGCCGCGGCGACTCGGCCGTCGACCGCATAAGGGGGAATTGAATGAGCATCGCTCTGCTGAGTAAGCCTGAAGCCGTTCAGGCAGCCATCTCAGAGTACGACGAACTTGGTCGCGCGGCTTTTCTCGACAAGTATGGGTTCCGCCCAGCTCGGTCATACTTTCTCGAACACGATGGCCGCTTGTATGATTCAAAGGCGATTGTCGGAGTGGCGGTTGGCAAAGAGCATCCGCGTCGGGGGGCATTACGCTCGGACGAATTCTCCGGAGGAGAAGCAACGGTTCGCGCCAAGCTCGAGAGCCTCGGATTCAAGCTGGTGATTCCTGACCGCGAAGTATCGCGCATATCATCGGCGGATGTCGAACTACTTCGGCAGGCCCGCCTATCGGGCCAGCTATATTCTGCCCTCTCATCCGACGAGAAGTCGGCATACGAGAGGATCCACGTAGCCCTAGGCCAACTTGGCCAAGGCGTTGCTGATAAGCTTGGGGCTGGCTACACGCTGAAACTCACCTCCAGCTATACGATCCAGAGCGGCGTGCGCGGTGCTCAGCCGAAGGATCTTTGGTTCGGCATATATCCAACCGAAAATTCCGATGCCTTTGTTGGCAATCCTCAGTTGTTCCTGATTGTGTCAGTCCGAGGGCTCGAATTCGGCTTTGCTGCGTCGACCCATCCCGGCGACTTCTCCAATACGGACATCAGGCAGAAAGTGCGCGCAGCCGCGCCGAAGATTTTCGCGCTTTTGCCCGAGCCTGGCGATAGCCAGGCCGATAGTTTGCAAGCCGCCCTTGCCGATCATGACTGGAAGTTTCGGAGGAAGGAGCGGCTCGATCCAAATCATTCGGAATTCCCGTCCCTCGCGGCCTGGTTAGCATTTATGCATTCTGAGAAGGGCAAACGTGAAGCCGGAGGCAATATCAGTCGCTACGTCGTCGGTGGTGACATCGATACCATTGCCCTCGAGACTGAGTTGCTTAACATGGTCGATGTCTTCCGTCCGCTCATGGAGCGGATGCGACCAGGTCGAACGCTCATGATGAGTCCACCTGCCGAACCTACCTCTAGGGTCGCTACGGCGTTGCACAGTGCTTTGGTCGAGTTCGAAAAGGTCCGCGGCGGCCCGTTCGGCCGCATGGAGCCTATGTGGTCCTTGCTGAGCGAGGTAATCCAATCTCTCGAGGCTCTAAAGCCGATCCAACTTCGGCCGCATATCGCGGTAAGTGCGAGCTTAGGTCAGGGCAACTGGGCTCGAGTCCCCTGGATCGCGCTCCTCAATCGCAATTTGACGACGACGACCGAAAAGGGTGTTTACTGCGTCTTTTTGATCTCGAAGGATTTGAGCCGCGTTTACCTGACCCTCAATCAGGGCGTGACGGAGGTTATCGACGAACTCGGCTCGCGGGAGGGCGCCGTAGCGCTAGTGGGGCGGGCACTAAGTTACCGCAGCCGTGTCGCAGAACTTGCGGAGCAGGGCTTTGTGCTTGAGAATACCATCGATTTGGCGACCGACGGGCGGCTACCCGGAAATTACAAGCAGGGCACTATTGCTTATGCTGAGCTGAGGGCAGATCGCCTGCCGACCGATGAGACACTCGAAGCTCTTCTCGAGCCTCTGCTAGCCGCCTACGATCGTCTGGCCACTGAAGATGCGGTTGAACACGTGCTTGAACCGATCGAGCCGCCCGTGAGCGAGGAGCAACTGTCGGTCTTCACCATCGACGATGCGATGGATGGTTTGTTTTTGGACCGCGACGAGTTTGAGCGGATCCTTTCGGCATGGCAGCTCAAAAAGAACCTGGTCCTCCAAGGTGCTCCGGGGGTTGGCAAATCGTTTGTTGCACGCCGCCTTGCATATGCTCTCCTCGCAGCCAAAGACCCGAAGCGGGTTGAGACCATCCAGTTCCACCAATCCTATAGCTACGAAGACTTTATCCAGGGGTTTCGCCCTGATGGATCGGGCGGTTTTGCTCGTCATGACGGGGTTTTTTATCGCTTTTGCCGCCAAGCGCTCAAACACCCTGAACGCGACTATGTCTTCATCATCGATGAAATCAATCGCGGCAATATTTCCAAGATTCTCGGCGAACTCATGCTGCTAATCGAGCATGATAAACGGGATCCTGAGTGGGGCGTTAAGCTTGCCTATTCTGAGGAAGGTGAACCCCGCTTTCACATTCCAGAGAACCTCTACATCATCGGCATGATGAACACCGCGGACCGGTCGCTTTCAGTGGTAGACTATGCCCTGCGGCGACGATTTGCCTTCGTCACGCTTGATCCGCAGTTCAATACACCCGGCTTCAGAACCCATCTCGCAGCGCGAAGCATACCCTCCATAATCGTAGAGCAGGTCGTGCAGCGAATGGGCGCCCTTAACGAGGCCATTTTGGCGGACCATGCGAGCCTTGGTCGTGGCTATCAGATTGGGCACTCTTTTTTCGTGCCGCCAAAGGCGTTTGGTGAGCCCGAAACTTGGTTTCATCGGGTAATCGAGACCGAGATACGCCCGCTGCTTGAAGAATACTGGTTTGACGATCCCGCTCGCGCCGAGCACTGGTGCGCCATTCTTCGAGATGGCGCGGCGTGACCATCCCGATCCGCAACCTCTACTTTATTTTCTGCTACGCGTGGGCGCGTTTCCCACCGGGCGACGCGGCCAAAGTCGGGGCCGACACTTGCCCTGATTTGCTGAATCTGTTCGCGAGACTGCTGATCGACGGCATGCACCGCCTGCTCCGCCGTGGCCTCGAGCGAGGGTATGTAAGGAAAATCGAGGATACCCGCTCACCGCGGGGACGGCTTTTGCTGGACGAAATGGTCAAGCGGCAGACCCTGCTTCGAGGGGAAGCCGTTTGCCAGTTCGACGATCTGCGCACCGATGTGCTCAACAACCAAATTCTCAAAGCCACGGCACGGCTGCTCGCCCGATCGCCGTCGTTGCTCGCAGACTATCGACATCAGCTAAACGTCCTGATCCGCTCCCTGGAAACCATTTCGGACGTGCGGCTGTCCGGAGACTTGTTCAGCCGAACCCAGCTCACGCGCAACAACCGCGACTACCGGCTGCTGCTGCGTCTGTGCGAGTTCGTGTTTCGCTCGCAGCTTCCTGATCAATCAGGCGAGAGCGCTCGCTTCGCCGACATCCTGATGGATGAGCTCAGGATGTCCGCTGTCTTCGAGGAGTTCTTGCGCAACTTCTACGCGCACGAACAGGACGCCTTTGCGGTCAAACGCGATGTGATGGCGTGGGACGCCCACGCGCTGACCGACGGCGGTCTGGCCCTGATGCCGGGGATGGAGACCGACATCACCCTGCATGCTCCGGACCGGTGTATCGTCGTCGATGCCAAGTTCTACAAAGAGCCCCTGGCGGGTCGCCCCGGTTTCCCGAAGAAATTGCGATCAGCGCACCTCTACCAGCTCTACACCTACCTTGCTCATGCGCGCCTCAGGTACCCTGGGCGGCAGATCGATGGAGCCTTAATCTATCCGTCGACCGGTCCGAAGCTCCAGGCGGACTATGCCATCGCGAACCACCGCGTGCGGATCCGAGCCGTGCGGCTAGATCAGGAATGGCCACAGATCCATCAAGACCTCCTAGACGTGCTGTCCAATTCCTTTGCGGATCCTAACGCCCCCCAGCCGCATATGCGGGCGGAGGCGTGAATTAGGCCCGCGAAGGACGAAAAGCTCAATAATGGTCGTCATGCAGTGTGCCGATTCTAAGTTGGCCAACGCTTGGTGCACGCGCACGCGCGACGCGCGGCCGGTTCTGCTTGTCGCTCATCCCGAACAGGCGGCAGACGATGGCTTTGTAAATGTTCGCCCAGACGACTGTTCCGATCAGGGCTGCAGTTGGCGCGAACTTGTGCTGCGCTGAAACGCGCATAGCGCGTGCAAGGCGTGCTCACCTGCGTCGCGGTAGGTCTCGAAGACCAGGAAATCTAAGGCATCGACGGTTATCGGTTACGGCTGCCCTTCCGGTTGCGGCTGGTTCGGGGGAAAACGTCGCTCGTTTTCCGCGATCTTGGCGAATGCGGCTGAGAGGGGATCGATGCCGAGCTCGCCCGACAGCAGCACGAGATAGATTAGCACGTCGGCGATCTCGCTCGCCGCCCTGGCGGCAAAGGCCTCGTTGGCACTCGCGTGCTCGATCTCCGCATCGGATTTCCACTGGAACAGTTCAAGCAGCTCGGCGCTCTCGATCGACACGGAAAGGGCAAGATCCTTGGGCTTGTGGAACCTTTTCCAGTCGCGACGGTCGCGAAAATCGGCAAGGCGCTCCTGCAGCTCTGCGATCGTCATTCCCGATGTCATCCCGCCACCTGCGCCGTATCCTGCGTGAAGCCCTCCCTTCAGCCATGTCGCGCCCTGTGGCAAGTCCGACGGGCAGTTAAGCGCAGCGGCGCCGCCCTTCGCGGACCTCGAGTCCATGAATCAGATGAACAGGTAGGTACAATCCAATGCGTAGTGCTCGAGTCATCACCCGACCAGCAGGTCATTTTCACTACGTCAGTAGAGCTAAGTCCGGGATCGTTTCTATTTAATATGCGCGAGCATCACGCGCGTGATGATAAGATCAAACCATCCTCTGATGACATGCTCCCACCAAGGCATTCAACACGTCTGGTGAGTGCAACGCACTCGGAACCATTGACATTTTAAAACAGAGGTGAAAGATTTTTCCTCCGAATTAGGGGGTTATATGCAAGTTTCGGAAGCGCTTGGTCTTCAGAAGACGCAGCCTGAACTAGACTTTGTCGATATAGAATTGTCTACCGATACGCCCCTATTCCTTGATCCATCTGCGCTTTACGACGGAAAAAGCTCATTCGCAGAAGCCTGCTCGAAGGACTTGGAAGAGTTTTTTGCAGCCGTTCTGCATGCAGCGATGACTGGGAACGATAAGCTTGGCCCAACTTGAACAGTGCTTTCGGAAAAGGCATTTTTATTCAATGATATGCGCGCGCCGACGCAGGTGTTACCACTACATTTTCGGGATCGGTTGAGCTTGCAAAAGCTCAGGTTTCCGGCG
>NZ_BAAILP010000161.1:0-15299 GCF_054589055.1 Novosphingobium sp. 11B
CAGTCACAGCAAAAATGTTGTTAGCACACCCGATTTTGCCGCCAAATCCACTCACCGCAAAATCAGATACTTATGGTCTCGCGTTCCCTGCGTGTTCCGCTAGCACTGTTCAACTTGGGTCTGAGCAGAACGATCAGACCGCGACTACGCTGATCGACAAGCGGGCCGCTAAGTGCGCCGCTTCTCATCTACCGGCAAGTTCGTTTCGGACTTGCCGGATGGCCATTCCGGCAGGGCGCACATCGCTGGATAGCCCGTGTCAGAACGCGAGTTTATCAATCCTGGCTTGCGGCTCGGTAAACCAGCGGGCGCCACCGTCCGCCACGTACATGTGATCTTCCAGCCTCACCCCGAAACGACCGGGGACTACGATCATCGGTTCGTTGGAGAAGCACATACCCGGCTCCAGCAATGTTCGGTCCCCGCGTACAAGATACGCCGGCTCGTGGATCGACAGCCCTATGCCGTGACCCGTGCGGTGCGGGAGTCCGGGCAAGGCGTAGTCAGGGCCAAGACCGGCTTTCGCCAGCACGGCGCGCGCGGCATGGTCGACGCTTTCGCACGGCTCGCCAGGGCGGACCGCATCAAAGGCGGCCTGCTGCGCCTCCTTTTCGATCGCCCAGATATCTTGGATGTCCCCCGACACTGCACCGAAAGCATAAGTACGGGTGATGTCCGAATGGTAGCCCTCGACGGTGCAGCCGGTATCGACGAGGACGAGTTGTCCTTCCTGCAGCGCGCGATCGCCGGGCAGGCCATGGGGATAGGCCGTCGCCTCCCCGAACTGGACGATGCAGAAACTCGATCCGCTCGCGCCCAGCCGGCGATGCGCGGCATCGATGAAGCGGACGACCTCGCTCTGGCGGATGCCGGGCCGCAGAATGCGCGCGGCGGCATGCTGGACCATCAGCGTCATCGACTTCGCCTGTTGCATCAGCGCCAGTTCTGCGGCGGACTTGACCATGCGGCACTGCTTGACCACCGGCATGGCGTCGATCAACCGCGCGGTCCCGGCGGCGCGGATGCGCTCGGCGAAGTGGAACGGCAGTTCGGGGTCGATCGCCAGCGTCTTCGCACCGATCTCGCGAAGGGCATCGATCACCAGTGCCACCGGGTCCTCGTCCTCCTGCCATGACCTGATCTCGACGGGCACCGCCAGATCGGCCTCCAGCGTGCCGATCTCGAAGTGCGGGCAGATCATGATCGGCGTGCGGCCGGGCGCGAGCAGCATCGAAACCAGGCGCTCGGTCTGGCCCCAGGGAAGGCCCGTGAAGTAGCGCAACGATGCACCCGCATCGACCAGCAGCGCATCGGCGCCGAGCTTTTCGGTCAGTTCGCGGGCGCGCTCCATCCGGGCTTCGCGCTCGGCCGGGGCGATGGCGGGAGCGCGGTCGTCCCAGGGGGAGAGCCGGGCGAGTTCGGTTTCTGCGGTCGATCCACCGATCATGTCGTCAATTCCTTAGCAAAACGTGCGATGTCGAACGGCGCCAGCGGTATGACGGGCGGCGTACCGCCGATCATCGCGGCGACCAGCCGCGCGGTTATCGGCGCCAGCGTGAGGCCGAGGTGCTGATGCCCGAAGGCATAGAAGAGGTTATTCGCCTTCGTCGAGCGACCGATCGCCGGAAGGTAGTCCGGCAGCGTCGGGCGGCACCCCATCCAGCGCGTGAACGGCCCCGACACAGGCAGGCCGAGCTGCGCGACGTGCCGTTCCAGCCGCTCCCATTTGCGCGGGTCGGCGGGCGCGTCGGGATGGCCCAGTTCCACGAAGCTGGCGGCCTGCAACGTGTCGCGGTAACGGGTGACGATCATCGCGCGGTCCTCGAACACCACCGGAGGCAGGTCTGCGGGCCAGTCGCTTTCGCGCACTTGCGCGCGAATGTGATAACCGCGTTCGGCGATCATCGGGACGACATGGCCGAGCCCCTCCATGATCGCGCGCGATCGGACGCCCGCGCAGACCAGCACCCGGTCCGCATCGAGCCCGGCAATCCGCGCGCGACCATCGATGAGCGCTAGTTCGGCTTTCGCCTCCATCAACGTACCCCCGCCCTCGACGAAAGCGCGGCGCAGCACTGCTCGCAGATCGCCGAGGTCGGATATCTGCGCAGTGCCCGAAAAGCGCACGGCTCCCGCGATCGGCTCTCGGCACAGGGCGGAAAGCCGCGCGATCTCATCGGACGTAGCGGGATGGACTTGCGCGGTGCCCGTTTCGGCGGCGTCCCAGGCGGCCCGCCCTGTCCGTGCGGCCTCGTCGCCGTGCCACAGTACGAAATGGCCCTGCGTATGCAGCAACTCCGGCGCGCCGATCCGCTCGACCCGCCCCGCCCAGGCCGGCAGCGCCTCGGCCATCAGCGGCCGCATAGCCTCGCAACCAGCGCGAAAACGCGAAGGCCGTGCCGCGGCCAGCAGGCTCAATCCGAACGGCACCCACTGCGCCATCGCGCCGGGTGGAAAAGCCAGCGGGCCGCCGCGCACGAACAGACGGCTTGGCAAGGTACGCACCATGTCCATCGACGCCAGCGGCTCGACCTGCTCCACGGCGATATGACCGGCATTACCCCATGATGCCGCGTGTGCATGCGCATCGTCGTCGACGAGTACGACACGGTGTCCGGCTTCAAGCAGGTCCAGCCCTGCACACAACCCGACGACCCCGCCGCCGACAATACCGATCACCCCCACGAAAACTCCATTGCATTTGTCGGACTATATCGTATACCATATATCAATCGCCATCCTTTCGTACAAGGCTCGATGCGCAAGATGCTTCGCCCAGCTGTCTATCCACCTGCCGCCATGGCGCCCCTGAGTGCCTTTATGGTACCCTTGTGTGCGGGGATGGTGGACCTCGGGCGGAACCTGCCGGACCATCACGCGGTCAGAGTACAAGCGGAGCGATTGCAGGCAGATCGCCAATCATCTACGGTATACGGTAATTTGCTCCGGCGCCATCGCCGCGCCGAGAACCGTATGGAGATCCACAGATGACTATCGTCGTCCGCACGCTTGCCGAACGCATTTTCGACGTGATCCGGGAGAGAATCGTAGAGGGCAAGCTCCCCGTCATGGAGCCGGTGCGCCAAGATGCCCTCGCCGCCGAACTAGGTGTCAGCAAGATCCCGCTGCGCGAGGCGCTGGCCCGCCTGGAACACGAAGGGCTGCTGACCAGCCAAGCCAATCGCGGCTGGTTCGTGCGCCCGATGTCACAGGATCAGGCCGAGGAAATCTACCTCCTGCGCCTCGCCACCGAACCCGCTGCCGCCGCTTATGCCTGCGCCCGCGCGGACGAGAGCGACAAGGAAGCCGCCCGCCGCGCCTTCGATATCCTTGATGCCGCCGCCAAGGGGGATCGCGCCGAAGTCGCTGTGCGTAACCGCGAATTCCACGTCTCGCTGGTCCGCCCGGGCAAGCGCCTGCTCACCACCCAACTGGTCGAGCGCCTTGAAGTGCTGGCCGAGCGCTATGTCATTGCGCACCTGGAGCCCGCCGGGCGCGGCGACCGCGCGCACAACGAACACAGCGAACTGCTCGACACCTGGCTCGCCGGAGACGCGAACACGGTGAAAGACCTGCTTACCGCGCACATTGCCAGCACTCTGGACGATTTGCGCGCCCATTTCACAGCCAGCCAGACCGGCTGAAACATAAAACTTCAGGGGACCTTATGCTCGGACCGCGAAAATCCATTGAAAGACTGTCGCAACGCGAATCCGGGCATTCCCTGGCCAAAACCCTGAGCTGGCCGCACCTGATCGCACTGGGCGTCGGCGCGATCGTCGGCACGGGCATCTACACCCTCACCGGCGTCGGTGCCGAGCGTGCCGGCCCGGCAGTGATCCTCGCCTTCGCAATCGCGGGGGCCGTCTGCGCCTGCGCTGCGCTGGCCTATGCCGAAATGGCGACCATGATCCCGGCAGCGGGCAGCGCCTATACCTTCAGCTACGCCGCGATGGGCGAGACGATCGCCTGGATCGTGGGCTGGAGCCTGATCCTCGAATACTCGCTCGCCTGCTCGACGGTCGCGGTGGGCTGGTCGGGCTATCTGGTCGGCTGGATAGAATCCGCCGGGATACACCTGCCGCACATGCTGCTGGTGGGGCCGCACGGCGGCGGCATCGTCAACCTGCCCGCCGTGCTCGTGGCGCTGGGCGTGATGGGCATGCTGATCGCGGGAACCCGTGAAAGCGCGACGCTCAACATCGTGCTCGTCATCATCAAGCTGGCCGCACTGTCGGTGTTCGTCATCATGGCGCTGCCCGCGTTCCAGTCCGGCCACCTTGAGCCGTTCATGCCCTACGGCTTCGCCAGCACCGAGATCGAGGGCCACAAGCGCGGTGTCATGGCCGCCGCCGCCATCGTCTTCTTCGCCTTCTATGGCTTCGACGCGGTCGCCACGTCCGCCGAGGAAGCCAAGAATCCCGGGCGTGACCTCACCATCGGCATCGTCGGCTCGATGGTCGTCTGCACGCTGATCTACATGGCCGTCGCCGTCACCGCGATCGGCGCCCTGCCGTTCCAGCAGCTCGCCAACTCGCCCGAGCCGCTGGCGCTCGTGCTGCGCAGTCTCGGCCAGCCGGTTGCCGCGCACCTGATCGCCCTTGCCGCCGTGCTGGCGCTGCCGTCGGTCATCCTCGTCATGATGTACGGGCAGAGCCGGGTGTTCTTCGTCATGGCCCGCGACGGGCTGCTGCCCCGCGCGCTCGCCAAGGTCAGTCCGCGCACCGGCGCTCCCACGCGCATCACGCTGATGACCGGCATTTCGATCGCCGTCGTCGCGGGCATCTTCCGCCTCGACGAGATCGCCGAACTGGCCAACGCGGGAACCCTGATCGCCTTCATGTCGGTTGGTGCCTGCCTGATGATCCTGCGCCGTCGCCGCCCCGACCTGCCCCGCCTGTTCCGCTGTCCCAAACCGATGCTGGTCGGCACGCTGACGATCCTGGGCTGCGCCTACCTGCTGTTCAGCCTGCCCAGCAGTACGCTGATCCGCTTCGGTGCGTGGAATGTCATCGGCCTTGTGGTCTACGTGCTCTACGGCCGTTTGCGCAGCGAAGCCGGGCGCGAGGCGGCCGCCGCCGGAGCCTGAAGCCCCCTTCCCTTTTCGTTTCCCAGTCTTCCCTTCAAAGGAGATCGCGATGTCGCGCGCCCTGTTCGCCGCTGCAGCCCTTGTCGGCACCTGCCTTTCCGCCGCTCCCGCCCTTGCAAAGAGCGCCTATGACGGCGTCTGGTTGTTCGATGAAGGCCAACCCAACCTCAGGCCCAATCCCGGCGTCACGATGATGGAAGTGGCCTCGAAGGGCGGGAAGATCACCGGCAGCGTCACCACCCAGTGGTACGGCCCGGTCGAGATGCAGGATCCGCACGTCGAGAACGGCGTGCTGCACTTCACTGCCCGCAACATAAACGATCGCGAGCATCCCACCCGCGACTGGAGCGTCACGCTCGAAGCCGGGAAAGCCCACCTCAAGGGCCAGATCTGGGAATCCGAGGTAGACGGCTTCGGCCGCCCCGGCACTGCGAAGGACGCAAAGGCGCGCGCCTTCAGGTTCACCGCCCTGCCCGCGCTCGGCGCGCCGATCCCCAAAACGCTCGCCGCCACGCCGCCGATGGGCTGGAGCAGCTGGAACAAGTTCGCCGAACACATCGACGACAAGACCGTACGCGCCATGGCCGACGCTATGGTCTCCACTGGCCTGCGCGACGCGGGCTATACTTACGTCAACATCGACGACGGCTGGCAGGGCAAGCGCGACGCCAATGGCGTGCTCCAGCCCAACGCCAAGTTCCCGGACATGAAGGCGCTGACCGACTACGTCCATTCCAAGGGCCTCAAGATCGGCATCTATTCTTCGCAGGGGCCGCGCACTTGCGCCGGGTACGAGGGCAGCTACGGCCACGTCCAGCAAGATGCGAAGACGTATGCGGAATGGGGCTTCGACTACCTGAAGTACGATCTGTGCTCCGGCGAATGGTTCTATGCCGATGCCGACACCGTCCAGCGCAGCTACCATGAAATGGGCGCGGCGCTGCAGGCGACGGGGCGCGACTTCATCTTCTCCCTGTGCGAATACGGCCGTTTCGACGTGGGCCGCTGGGGCCGGGACGTCGGTGGCCAGCTGTGGCGCACGACCGGTGACATCACCGACGACTACCCCACGATGGCGAAGATCGGCTTCGACAAGAACGGCAATCCGGACTGGGCCGGCCCGCACGGCTGGAACGACCCGGACATGCTCGAAGTCGGCAACGGCGGCATGAGCGCAGACGAATACCGCACCCACATGACCCTGTGGGCGATGTCCGCCGCGCCGTTGATGATGGGCCATGACTTGCGTGAAACCTCGCCGGAAACGCTGGCGATGCTCACCAACAGGCGCATCATCGCCATCGATCAGGATGCGAAAGGCGTACAGGGCAAGGCCGTGCGCAAGGACGGTGCGACCGAGATCTGGGCCAAGCCGCTCGCCGACGGGCGCGTCGCGCTGGCGCTGTTCAATCGCGGAGATGCTGCGGTCTCGCTCGCCATCACGGCCCAGGACGCGGGATTACGCGAAATCACGCAAGTGCAGGATGCATGGTCGGGCGCGACTTCGCCGCGACCAGCGACAGCATACGCCATCCCGGCGCGCGGCGCGGCGCTGATCGTCGTCTCGGGAAAATAAGGCCCGGCGCCGCGTCGGAGCCTCTTTCGACGCGGCGCATCCTGCGGCACACACGTCTCGTCACAAATCTACGATATTTCGTATACTATATTTGACTTGTCCGACTAGATGACGCATCCTCCTGGCATCAACAAGGGAGTGACATTCATGAGGGGTCATCACAGGAAACTTTATTGCGCGGTTGCGCTGGCGGCGCTTGTCGCCGGCACCGCGCAGGCACAGGACCTGCCTGCCGACGGCGCGGAGGCCGCACCCGCGAACGACATCGTCGTCACCGGCACCCGCATCAAGCGCGCCGACCTGCAAAGCAACAGCCCGCAGACGATCGTCGGTTCCGAAGAATTCCGCTACCAGGGCGCGACCACCGTGGAGCAGGTGCTCAACCGCCTCCCGCAGTTTACCGCCGACGCCAACGAGAACGTCTCCAACGGTTCCGACGGCACCTCCAAGATCAACTTGCGCAACCTCGGCTCCAACCGCGTGCTGGTGCTCATCGACGGCCAGCGCATGATGCCTTCGCAGGCGGTCAACCTCAGCTTCCTGCCTAGCAGTCTGGTCGAGCGCGTCGACGTGATGTCGGGCGGCGCCTCTGCGGTCTATGGTTCGGACGCGCTTTCGGGCGTCGTCAACTTCGTGCTGAAGAAGAACCTCGACGGCGTCCGCGTCGATATGCAGACCGGCTTCGCGCAGCATAACAACAACAATTCCGCCATGCGCAGCCTGCTCAGCACCAAGGGCTACGACTTGGCGCCCAGTTCGGTGATCGACGGCGGCAAGCAGGATATCACCGTTTCGGCGGGCAAGAACTTCGCCGACGGGCGCGGCAACATCACCGTTTACGGCGGCTACCGCAGCTTCAGCCCGGTGCGCCAGTCCACCCGCGACGTGTCTTCTTGCGCGCTGCAGGACCAGAACAACGGCACCGAACTGTTCTGTGGCGGTTCGAGCAACTCGCCCTTCGGCTCCTTCGTTCCTTTGTCGGACAAGAGCGCCTTCCAGGGCCAGACGCTGGTCAACAACCGCAATGGCGACGGCACGCTGGTGCCCTACGACAACTCCTACGCTTACAACTACGCGCCCGACAGCTACTTCCAGCGTTCCGACGAGCGCATCACCGCTGGTGGCTTCGCACACTTCGAATTCAGCAAGGCGGCCGAACTCTACGGCAGCTTCATGTACATGCACGACCAGACGTTCTCGCAAGTCGCGCCTTCCGCGATATGGCTGGGGACCGCGTTCCCGATTTCCTGCAACAACCCCTATGCCAGCGCCAGCCAGCTCCAGACGATCTGCGGCAGCGCGGCGGGCACCAACACCACCGAGGACGCGCTGGTCGCCTACCGCACCGATGTGGCCCCGCGCCGGGACAACTTACGCTTCAACGACTTTCGCTACACCGCCGGCCTGCGCGGCGACCTGGGCAGCGGGTTCAGCTACGACGTCAACTACATGTACTCGCTGGTCAAGTACAAGGAGACGTACCTCAACGACGTGAACCAGGTGAAGGCCGGTCGCTCCCTCAACGCGATCAGCGTCAACGGCGTGCCGACCTGCCGCTCGGTGATCGACGGAACCGATCCGGACTGCATTCCCGTCAACGTCTTCCAGCCCGGCGGTGTGACGGCGGAGCAGGCCGCCTACCTGTTCGGCGAAAGCAACACCGCCTCGCGCAACTCGCTGAGCGTCTTCTCCGGTACGCTGAGCGGCGACCTCGGCCAGATGGGCGTCACTCTGCCCTGGGCCACCAAGGGCGTCGCCATTGCGCTGGGCGCCGAGCGCCGCCGCGAGACGCTGAACTTCACCGCCGACGAAGTCGCGCAGCAGAACGGCACCGTCAATTCCGACGGCATCATCAGCGTGACCGAGTTCTACGGTGAAATCGAAGTGCCGCTGATCGAGGACAAGCCGTTCTTCCGCTCGCTGACAATCAACGGCGGCCTGCGCTATTCGTCCTACGACAACAAGCAGAACTCGACCGGCTACGGTTCGAGCTACAATGTCTGGACCTACAAGGGCGAACTGAGCTGGCAGCCGATCGACGATCTGCGTATCCGCGCCAGCTACAACCGTGCCATCCGTGCGCCCAACGTGGGCGAGCTGTTCGCCTCGCAGTCGGTCGGCAACGTTGCGGCGCAGGACCCCTGTGCGGGCGCCAACCCCAGCGCCTCGCTGGAAATCTGCCAGCTTACCGGGGTGACGGCGGCGCAGTACGGCCGTATCGTCGAATGCCCGGCAGCGACCTGTTCGGCGCTCGGTGGCGGCAATCTGGCGCTCAAGCCCGAGACCGCCGACACCTACACCGCAGGCGTCGTCATCACGCCGAAGTTCCTGCGCAATTTCTCGCTGTCGATCGACTACTACAACATCAAGGTGAAGGACTACATCGGCTCGATCGCGCCGTCGCTGATCATCGGGCAGTGCGCGGAAACCGGCGATCCGTATTTCTGCGGGCTGTTCAAGCGTGACTCGCGCTCGGGCGCGCTGTTCGGCCAGAACGCGGGCTACATCGTCTCCACGACGATGAACACCGGCTACCTCAAGACCTCCGGCATCGACATCAATGCCGACTACACGTTCGACATCGGCAATGCCGGACGCATCAACGTGGGCGTGGTCGGCACCTACCTCATCAACCAGGTGTCGCAGCCGGTTCCGGGCCTGGGTTCCTACGACTGCAAGGGCCTGTTCGGCTATACCTGCGGCCAGCCTTCCCCCGAATGGCGTCATGTCGCGCGGTTCACCTGGATGGCTCCGGGCGACACCGTGGTCTCGCTGTCGTGGCGCCACATCGGCGGCACCACGCTGTCGAGCCTGAACGACAACCCGCTGCTGAGCGCGCCGCAGACGGTCGTGAACAGCAAGATCAAGCCCTACAACTACATCGACCTGTCATTGACCCAGACGATCGACAAGCGGCTCACCCTGCGCGCGGGTGTGAACAACCTGTTCGACAAGGATCCGCCGGCACTCTCGGCCGGGCTGCTCCAGCTGTTCGGCAACGGCAATACGTATCCGGGCGTCTACGACGCGCTGGGCCGCACGATCTTCGTGGGGGCCACGGTCAACTTCTGATCCGAAAGACGGGCGGCGGCCTACCCTCACCCATCGAGCGCCGTCGCCCGCGGAGTGACCCGCCCGGTTCCAAGGAGCCGGGCGGGTCTTTTTTGTTCAGGGCCTGCCGATGGTGAACGACCAGGTCACCGGCTGCAACGCGATGCGGTAGGGCATGTGCGCACGGCCATCGAGGCTCCAGCCGGTATCACCGCCGACCCCGGCCTGCGCGGCATCGATCAGCAGCGTGCCGTTGCCATGCGGGCGAATGTCCGAACTATGCGCCTTGCCGGGGGCTTTCAGGTCGAGATCCGCGTAAGGAAACGCCAGCGCGTTGACCGAAAGCGGCTGCGCGCCCGTGACGCGCAGGCCGGTATGTCCGCCGGCCAATTCGATCCAGCGCACGTCAGTCTTGTTGCCGCTCTCCTGCGGGCGGGCATAGCCGTGGTACTGGTCCGCCAGCTTGCCGCCCCAGCGCGCGATCATGCCGCCGCTCTTACGGTCCGCATAAGTCTCCTGAGGCCCGCGCCCGTACCAGCGCACGGTGTCGAGCACCGGCGACATCTCGAAGGCAAGGCCAAGGCGCAGAGGGTCGGGAAGCGTATCGCGCACCGGTTCGAACCGCGCGGTGACGCCGACGGTGCCGTCCGCCGCCATCGTCCAGCGGGTCTCCATCTTCACGGAGCCCACGCCCATGTCATGCCGCACGACGATCGCATCGCCATCCCGTGCGACGGATTCCACCCGGCGGTTCCGCGAGAAATGCTGCCACATCGCATGGGATTTGGGCACGCCCGCACCGACGTCGTTGTCGGTCGGCGCGCGCCAGAAGTTGGGCGCGCCGCCGGTCAGCAGGACAGTGCCGCCCCTTGCGTAGCGCCGCACGAGGCCGGTCGCGCGATCGATCTCCAGCACCGCATCGCCAGCGGTGAGGCGCAAAGTACCGTCGTCCTCCTGCGGCACAACAGCGCCAGCCGGGACATCCACCAAGGCGGCCGGTGACAGCGCGAACTGCTCCCAACCGACGACGTGCCCTGCAGGCTGCGTCGGCACCGTGCCCGCCTTCGCCCTGGCACGCAGAGTCAACAGGCGCTCGGCCGAGGCTCCCATCGCCGCCGGGACAGGGACCGCAAGCGGTGCGCTGCCGCCTGCCGCAACCACGGGCACGGGCAAGGTCCCGCGCGCGGTCTCCACGCCGTCTTCGGTCACTGCCCAGTCCAGCGTGAAGCCGGAAAGGTCGATATGATCGTGACGGTTGACCACGCGGTAGCCGCCCGCGTACTGCATGAACGCCACCGGCGACTGTACGTGCGCCAGTTCGTAGTATTCAGGATCGGGCGTGCGGTCGGACCGGATCACGCCGTCGCCGACCGGACTGTCATCCCCATGGACGCCGGGCGCGGCGGGGTCCGGATCGAAGTCCACTCCTTGCGCCCAGTAGTCCCGCCCTTCGGCGTCCTGCAGCAGCATGGTCTGGTCCACCCAGTCCCATACGAAGCCGCCCTGCAGCTTGGGATGGCTGCGCATCGCCGCCCAGTAACCCGCCAGATCGCCTAGGCTGTTGCCCATCGCGTGCGCGTATTCGCACAGGATCAGCGGCTGGGTGAAGGCGGGGTCGGCGGCGTAGTCCAGCATCTTGGGCACGTCGTCGTACATCGGCGCGAAGATATCGACGTAGGCGTTGGTCGGGTGGCGCCAGTTGCTCATGCTCCAGCCGAGGAAGCTGACGAGGCGGGTCGGATCGCTCGCCTTCACCCACTTCGCCGCCGCCTCAAAGCTGTCGCCGATACCCGTCTCGTTGCCGAGCGACCAGAATATGATCGAGGGATGATTGCGGTCCCGCTCCACCATGCGGCTCACACGGTCGAGATGGGCGATCCGCCACTTCGGGTCGTTGCCGAGGAGGTACGACGGATCGTTGCCATGCTCCTGCGACAGCGAGAGGTAGCCGTGGCTTTCGATGTTCGCCTCGTCCATCACGTAGAGGCCGTATTCGTCGGCGAGGTCGTACCAGCGCGGATCGTTGGGATAGTGACTGGTGCGCACGGCGTTGACGTTGGCCGCCTTCATCAGTTCGATGTCGCGGCGCATCGTCGCTTCGGAAACGATGCGGAAAGTGTGCGGGTCGTGCTCGTGCCGGTTGACGCCGCGGATCATGATGCGCCTGCCGTTGACGCGCACTTCGCCCCCGGCGACTTCCACCGTGCGAAACCCGATGCGGCGGCTGGTCGCCTCTATCAGCCTGCCCTGCCCGTCCAGCAGTTCGACCAGCAGCGTGTAAAGATTGGGCGCTTCCGCCGTCCATGTCCGCACGCCGGACAGCGTGGCGGCAAGGGACAGCGTGCCCTGCCCGGCCATTTCGCGCGTCAGCACCTGCCGCTTGCCGTCCAGCACCGCCATGCGCACGCGCATGGCGGCAGGCTTGCCGCCCAGATCGACCTTCACGCTGAGGCTGCCGTCGCGGTAGCCGTTCTCAAGCCCGGCATCGACGACGAGATCGCGGATATGCGTCGGCGGCGCGGCATAGAGCGTGACGCTGCGCTCGATCCCGTTGACGCGCCAGAAGTCCTGATCTTCAAGGTAGCTGCCGTCAGCGAAGCGGTAGAGTTCGATCGCCACGGTATTGCTGCCCGCATGCGCGTAGGCCGTGACGTCGAACTCGGCCGGGAGCTTGGAATCCTCGGAGTAGCCCACCCGCTGCCCGTTGACCCAAACGTAATACGCCGCGCCCGCCGCGCCGATCGTCAGCAGCAGGCGTCGCCCGGCGAAGTGTGGCGGCACGGTGAAGTCCCGCCGGTAGGAAACGACTTCGTTGACGCTATGCTCGATCTTCGGCTGATTGCGCGGGAACGGATAGCCGCTGCCCACGAAGACCGGGCGACCATGCCCCTCGGCCTGGAGGATGCCGGGGACTTTCATGGTGCCCCATCCGCTCACATCGAAATCGGGCCGGAAGAAGTCCGCCGGGCGGGTCTCGGGCGTGGCGGAAAGCTGGAACTTCCAGTCCCCGTCGAGCGAGAGGTGATAGCGCGATCTGCCCACGTCGCGCGAAAGCGCACCCGCGCGGCTTTCGAAGCCGTCGAAGGTGGTGTGCATCGGCTCCGCGCCCTGCCGGACGATTTCAGGCTGCTCCCACTCCGCCGCAGGTGCGTCTGCAAGGGCGGGACTGGCAAGGAGGCATGCGGCAAGCGCCGCCATGCTGGTGTGGACGGAGCGCATGTCGGTATCCTCTCGTATCGTTCGCGGGGGGCGTGGCGCGCCTTACTGAAGGGCGTGCACGAAGAAATCGAACTGGCGGCGCGTCACATAGTCGATCGGCCCGCTGGAGCGGCCGACGCTGTGCTCGCCGCCCGGGATGACCAGCAGATCGAAGTCCTTGTCCGCCTTGATGAGCGCATCGACCACCTGCATGGTCGATGCAGGGTCGACGTTGCTGTCCTGCTCGCCGACGATCATGAACAGCTTACCCTTGAGGTTCGCGGCGTGATCGACGCCCGATGCGGCGGCGTAGCTGGCATCGACCGGCCAGCCGAGCCACTGTTCGTTCCAGCTGATCTTGTCCATGCGGTTGTCGTAGCAGCCCGCCATGGCGACCCCCGCCTTGTAGAAATCGCCGTGGAACAGCAGCGCGTTCAGCGTGCTCTGCCCGCCCGCCGAGGCGCCGTAGATGCCGACGCGGCTTATGTCGTACGCCGGATCGCGCGCGGCCATGGCCTTGTGCCAGGCGATGCGATCGGGGAAGCCGGAATCCTGCAGGTTCTTCCACGCCACGTCCTGGAACGCCTTGGAACGATTGGCCGTGCCCATCCCGTCGATCTGCACGACGATGAAGCCGAGGTCGGCCAGCGCCTGCATGCCGATCACCTTGTCGCCGCCCGAATGGTAGCCGAAAGGCCAGAAATGCTTGGGCACGAAGCTGTCGTGCGGACCAGCGTAGATGTTCTCGATCACCGGATACTTCTTCGCCGGGTCATAGTCGCGCGGACGCACGACGAGGCCCCAGATATCGGTCTTGCCGTCACGCCCCTTCGCGCTGAACACTTCAGGCGCACGAAAGCCCGCAGCGGCAAGGCGCGTGATATCGCCCTTGGTCACGGTCGAGACCGGCGCGCCGTCAGCCGCGCGGCGCAGGACGCTGACGGTCGGCAGGTCCACCCGCGAATAGGTATCGACCAGGAACCGCCCGTCCGGCGAGAGACTGGCGACATGGTCGGCCCCCTCCGGTGTCAGTGGGACAAGGTTGCGCCCGTCGAAATCGACGCGATAGTAGTGCCGGAAGTACGGATCCTCGCCTGCGTTCATACCGCTGGCGGCGAACCAGATCTGGCGCTTGTCCTCGTCGATCCTGACGACATCACGCACCACCCAGTCGCCTTTGGTGATGCGGTTCTTCACGCGGCCCGTGCGCCCGTCGATCAGATAGAGGTGATTCCAGCCGTCGCGTTCGGATGCCCAGACGATCTCGTTGCCCGCCTTGCCTAGTTCCGAGGCGAAGCGGCGATCGGCATAGACGAACGTGCGCGCATCCTCGGTGACGGCCGCGTGAGCCTTGCCGGTGGCGGCATCCACCGCGACGATCCGCGCCTGCCCGAAACCGCGCCGCACGTAATCGAAAGCGACGCTTTGGCCATCCGGGCGCCAGCGCGGCGCGGAGAGTTCATAGGCATTGGGAAACAGCGCGGGATCGATCACCGTCTGCCGCCCGCTCTCGACGTCGAACAGCACCGGCTGCTCGATATCCACCGCATCGCCGGGCTTGGGATAGAGCTGGCTGCGCAGCACCGGCTGCAATTGTCCTTGCGGCGCCGCTTCCACCCGCAGCACATGGCGCGCGTAGCCCGGCCGCACGCGGTAGATCATCAGATGGCGACTGTCCGGCGACCACGCGATCGTCTCGGGGTCGTAGAAGTCTCCCGCCGAACCGTCCGTGCTGAGCTTTACGAGATCGCCGCCCTTGCGGCGCACCACGAGGTTGTCGCCCTCCACGAACGCCTCGCGGCTGCCATCGGGCGACAGGCGCGGATGGTTGTCCGCCGGGACCGACAAGTCGCGCACCACGCCGAACCCGCGCGGGCGACCGGCATTGACCTGTGCCTCGCAGCGGTAGTCCGCCAATGTGCAGCGCCAGCCCTCCTCATCCAGCCAGAAGGTGATGACCTGCGGGTCACCGGCATAATCGAACTCGGCGAAGGGCAGGCGCAGCGGCTGCACCGGACGGCCGAGCGCCCGCGTCAGTTCGCGTGCGAGCCGTTCGTGATCGAAGGCGAGGGACTTCTTCAGCGTCGCGGCATCGACCGTCTCGAACGCGAACCCGCCCTCCACGGTCTTGCGATACGTGAACGCGGTGGAATCCGGCGTCCAGTGCGCAGGCCAGGCGATTTCGCGCGTGAGGTATTGCCAGTCCTCGCGCAGCGCAACCGAGCGATCGATTTGCTCGCGAGTGGGCGCCGCGAGCGCCGGAGTGCAAAGCAATACGCCCGCAAGGACGCCGGACAGGGACAGGCGGCGTAGCGCGCGGGACATGGCAGACCTCTTCGACGAAGACAGTGCCGCCGGGCCGCACATGTGCGCGGCCCGGCGGTC
>NZ_BAAILP010000161.1:15511-35103 GCF_054589055.1 Novosphingobium sp. 11B
ATCGCAGGCTCATCGCCCAGCGTCACCGCCTGCTCCACGCGGCCGATGAAGCGACTGCAGATGTAGCTTTCGTGGACGAAGCTGTCGCCAACCGAAAGCGCGCCCTTGCCCGCCAGATGCGCAAGCCGCGCCGACGTGCCGGTGCCGCAGGGGCTGCGGTCGATCGCCTTGTCGCCGTAGAACACCGCATTGCGTCCGTCCGCGCCGTCATGCTTCGGCTTGTCGGCCCAGAGGACATGGCTGACCCCGCGAATGGTGGGGTCGAGCGGATGGACCGGCTCGAACTTCGCACGCACCGCTTCGCGCACGCGGTCGCTGAGTTCGACGATACGCGCCGCGCCCAGATCGTCGAGGCCGGTGTACGCGCCCTGCGGCTCGACGATGGCGTAGTAGTTGCCGCCATAGGAGACGTCGATGGAGAGCGGGCCAATGCCCTCCACGTCCACTTCGATGCCGCGCGCGGCGACATAGGCGGGGACATTGGTGATCCGCACCGAAGTGACCTTTGCGCCTTCCACTTCGTAAGCGATCTCGATGGTGCCGGCGGGCACTTCCACCTTCAGGCGGCCAGGCACCGCAGGCTGGATCAGGCCATGTTCGAGACCGAAGGTGACGATGCCGATGGTGCCGTGGCCGCACATCGGCAGGCAGCCGCTGGTCTCGATGAACAGGATACCGATGTCGTTCGCGGGGTCGACCGGCGGATAGAGGAACCCACCCGACATCATGTCATGACCGCGCGGCTCGAAGCACAGGCCGGTCCGGATCCAGTCGAAACGCGCCAGGAAATCCTGCCGCCGCTCGGACATCGAGGCGCCCTTCAACAGCGGCGCCCCGCCCGCCACGAGGCGGACGGGGTTACCTGCCGTATGACCGTCGATGCAGAAGAAAGTATGCCGCATCGATGCTCCTTCAGGCTGCCGTCAGAGCGGCGGGCGCCGAGGGGGTGAGGTCCGGACGGGTCGCAGCGGCCTTCTCGACCATCGCGATCACTTCGGCGCGGCGCTCGCCCTCGAGCACGTAGCGCGGAGGCAGCACGCGTTCCGAACCACGACCCATGACTTCCTCGGCCAGCTTGATCGACTGGACGAGGTCATGTTCGGCGTCAAGGTGGAGGAGCGGCATGAACCAGCGGTAGATTTCGAGCGCCTTGGCATGGTCGCCGCGTTCGAAGGCGTTGACCAGCTCAACCGATTCCTTCGGGAAGGCGTTGGTCAGGCCCGAGACCCAGCCCTGCGCGCCGAGGTAGAGCCCTTCCAGCGCCACGTCGTCGAGCCCTGCGAAGAGGACGTAGCGATCGCCGAACTCGTTCTTGAAGTCGGTGAAGCGGCGGGTGTCGGGCGCGGATTCCTTGACCGCGACAATGTTCTTCACATCGACCAGCGCCGCCAGCACGTCCTTGTCGATGACGGTGCGGTAAGCGGGCGGGTTGTTGTAGAGCATGATCGGCAGCGCAGTGCTGTCCGCCACGCCCTTGAAGTGGTTCACCAGTTCATGCGCCTTGGGCACGTAGACCATCGGCGGCAGCAGCATCAGGCCGTCTGCGCCCACCTTCTCGGCCGCCTGCGCATAACGCGCCGCGCGGCGGGTGTCGTATTCCGAGCAGCCGGTGATGACCGGCACGCGCCCGTCGACGACTTCGACGATCGCCGAGAGAACCTGGACCTTTTCCTCGAATTCCAGCGAGTTGTTCTCACCCACGGTGCCGAGCGCGATCACGCCCGTGACACCGTCACGGATGAGATCGTCGACGACGCGCTGGGTGTCCGCCAGATCGATCGACAGGTCCGCGCGAAGCTGCGTGGTAACTGCCGGGAAAACACCCTTCCAACCGATTGCCATGTATGTTCGTCCTGCTATGCGTTAACTTGAAATATCGTATACGATATTATTTCTGGCGGAGCAATGGCCTTTTCGCATCTGCACGCAGATTACTCCTGCAGATTTTCCGGCACCGGATCGTCGATATCGCCCGAGAACGGGGCAAGATGATCGATGATGCAGGCGGGGCCCGGAATCTGCGAAGCGCTGATGACTGCTCGAATCCGATCGCCTTCGCAAACCAGATCGCCGCCTGGCTCAACGCTCAGGCTCGCGAGTGGATTCAGCTTGCGGCAGGCATCGCCCTTGAAAACGGCGATGTAGGAACGACGAGGATCGGGCTGCCCTCGAAAGTACACTCGCCCATCATCACGTACAGTCGGGCCGGCCAAGTTCGAACGCAGCACACATGGCCGCCGCGGCGCGGATTGCGATGCCCTCTCAGGCTTTCGCGCTGCACGACCCGACGCGGCAGCCCCCGAGGTCAACGCAAACAGCACAGCGACAGCACCGGCCATTGCGAGCGAACTTGCCAGTCTCTTCACGGTGATCCTTTCGGAAATGCATAACGGGAAGGCAGAATTGAAAACGACCGCGCCATGGGAATGGCGCGGTCGCTCTCGGGTCATGGCGTGAGGGACAGGTCTTGCGCCATGAGGGTCATCAGAAGCGGAAGCGCACGCTGCCCTGCACGGTGCGCGCAAGAGTACGCACGCCCAGCGGGAGCAGTTCCTGGCTGCCGTGATAGCGGAACACGTCGTTGCCCAGGATGTTCGACGCCTCGACCGAGAGCGTCATAAACGGCACCGGCGTATAGTTCACCGCCGCATCGAGCTTGGAGGTGCTGCCGTTATAGGGCGAATAAGTGGCGTCGCCATTGTCCAGCCAGACACCCAGACGATAGGACGAACGATAATTGTACGCGACGCGGGCGCTGAAGCTGGGCGTGTCGTAGAACAGCGCGGCGTTGGCGGTCCACTTCGAGGTGTTGGGGGAATCGAACTCGCCGGGGAAGCTTTCCTCCGCAGCATATTCGACCCGCGCCTTCATCATGTGCGAGGCGTTGAGGCTGACGCCGAAGTTGCGCAGGATGCCAGGCGCGAAGTCGAAGAAGGTCTGGAACGTGCCCTCCAGCCCTGCGAAAGTGCCGTCGCCGACGTTGCGCAGCTGCTCGACGTAGCCGAACGAGGCGCCTGCGTAATCGTCGAGGTTGATGCCGTAGGAGAGCATCTCGTCACGCGATGCCTGCTCGCGGCTGTAGAGCAGGAAGCCCGTCGCCTTCTTGTAGTAGCCCGCCAGCGAGATCTGGCCGCCACGGCCGAAGTAGTACTCGGCGCTGACGTCGAAGGCCTGCTCGCGCTGGGCCTTGAGCTTGGGGTTGCCCGCATAGACGATCGGCGGGTTCGACGACGTGTTGAGCGAGTAGAACGGGCGCATGTCGTAAAAGCCGGGGCGCTGCACGTTCGTCGAGTACGACAGGCGCAGCTGGGCCTTGGGCGTGAAGTGGACCACGGCCGAAACGGTCGGCAGGATGTCGAAGTAGTTGCCCGAACCCGGCGATTCCTCGACGATCTCCTGATTGCCGTTGGCCGCGTTGCCGGGACGGTAGTTGAAGCTCTGCGAAGTACCCCAGGTGTTGGTGTAGCGCACGCCGGCAAGACCATCGACGGGGATGGTTCCGATGTCGAACGCATAGTTGATCTGGGCGTAGGCGGCGAAGTTCTTCTCGTTGGAGCGGAACGTCTGCCCCTGGTCGCTCGGCGGATAGATACTGGAGAAACGCGTCGCGTTCGCCGGGTCTGTCTGCTGGATCAGTTCGCGGTAGGCATCGATGTTGGCGAGCACCGCCGCGCCCGGGATACGATACCACTGCGTCGTCGCACCGCCGATGTCGGGACCGACCATCGACGCATCGTCGTAGCCGGGGAACATGCTGAGCGGCGCATAGGCGCCGTTTACGCGCGGGAAGCCGTCACGGTAGCCGTAGTAGCGGCTCGTCCGGCGCTGGTTGAAACGGCCGCCGACCTGCAGGTTGCGTAGGAAGCCGGTCTCGCTGACGGTCAACGTCAGGTCGGTCTGTGCGGCGAACTCCTTGTTCCTGGAGCCGCCACGGTTGTCCTGGAAGCGCTCGACGCCGTACGCCGACAGGTCGTTGAGATCGACACCGTTGAAGGTGATCGACGGCACGCCCTTGCTGTAAAGGTTCGACGCGAAATCGACGCTGGCGGAGCGGATCACACCCGGCTTGATGATCGATTCGACGAAGTAGTTGCCCTCGTTCGACCAGTTGTACTGAACGCTGCTGTTGATCTGCACCCGATCGGAGCGCCAGTGCGCCTCGAAATTGGTCGTGTAGAGGTTCGAGTGGATCGTGTTGTACAGGCTGTCGATGCCCGCCGCGAGACCGTTCGGATTGGTGAGCGTAACCGACTTCACCGTCTTGCCGTCCGGCATCAGCACGAGGTCGCTGTACGTGCCGACCTGCAT
The DNA here is from genome assembly GCF_054589055.1 of Novosphingobium sp. 11B. Classification (NCBI taxonomy): domain Bacteria; kingdom Pseudomonadati; phylum Pseudomonadota; class Alphaproteobacteria; order Sphingomonadales; family Sphingomonadaceae; genus Novosphingobium; species Novosphingobium sp. 11B. The sequence goes on from NZ_BAAILP010000161.1 coordinate 19,820, forward strand.
GTCCTGCACGTAAAGGCGTTCGACCGACCGCTTTTCACGCGACCCCAGGTAGCTGCCCTCGATCACGAAATCGAGCTTGTCGCTGGCGCGCCACTGCAGCACGCCGTTGATCGACGGGCGCTTCACGCTGCCCTGCTCGATGCCGTACTGGGCGCGGTAGGGGATGACGATAGTGCCGTCGGTCGTCGCGACCTTGAACGGCGATTCGCTCTCGATGAAGTTCTCGCGGTAGTTGGTCTTGGTCATCGATGCGTTCACGAGAACGCCGATTTCCCCGATGCCGGTTTCGAACCGGTCGGCGAGCAGCAGGCTGCCGTAAGGGCTGACCTTCTTGGAGATATCATCGTAGGACCCGCGGATGCTGCCCGCGACGGTCAGGCCCTTCTTCATGTCGAACGGGCGGCGCAGTTCGACGTTGACGGCGCCGGCGATGCTGCCTTCGACCTGATCCGCCGAGCGGGTCTTGTAGACGTCCACCTGCTTGAGCAGTTCGGCGGGAATGTCGGAGAGGTTGAGCGAGCGGCCGTCGCCAAGGTTGGTGTTGTTGCCATTCACGGTCGTCTGCGCGCCGGACAGACCGCGAATGACGACGCTCTGCCCCTGGCCGCGCGCACGGTCGATCTGGACGCCGGTAACGCGCGCAAGCGCTTCGGGAACGTTGTTGTCAGGCAGCTTGCCGACGTCTTCGGCGACGACGGAATCTACGATCTGCTTGGAGTTCTTCTTGTTGGTGGTCGCGGCCTCTACGCTGCCGCGCACGCCGGTCACGACGATGTCGGCCTTGGGCGCATCACCTTCGGAAATTGCGGCATCTGTTGTCTGAGCAATGGCGGGCGCACCCACCAGCACGAGCATGGCTGACGACAGCGCCGTGGAGAACTTCAAAGCTTCGTGAAATCTCATGACAAACCCCCTGTTTGAAATGTCTGGCGCCTTGGAATGACGCCTTAACTTATATCGTATACTTCTTATGGTATCTGAATCGAGTCAAGCTGATTGTTGCGGGTTGATGAATTTTTAGTCGGACAAAATATGCAGCGAAGCGACAGTGGCGCATTATGAAAAAAGGCGCGGGCTTTGAACCCGCGCCTTTCCATGTAACCTCGTGTAAAAGGCTCTCTCGCAGCGTGCGATCAGTTGCAGGGAACCGGTGGCGGCCCTTCGCCGCGAACGACCACCGGCCGTGCAGCGGGTACCAGCATTTCCCACTCCTGCACCGCCAGAGCCGCATACGTCTTCCCATCCGTAGCGGCATCCATGACAGCGCGCATGCAGCGTGTCGTGACGGGCTTGAAGGCGATATCCTGCCAGTCGTCAGTGGCGACACCATAGCGCCCGACAGCGCGCACTGGCTTCCAGCCGTCCTTGCCCGAAGTGCTCCAATATTCGAGATGCCAGACCTTCGGCGGCGCCACGCCGACGCCGGAACCCGCAGGCTGATCGTTCCAGAAGCGGATGCGCGAACCGTCGATCGTCACGGGCTCGTCCCAGCGGTATTCGATCCATTGGCGTGGCGGATTGACCGGTGTCCAACTGCCCCACATGTCCGGCGGCAACGGAGCCGCCTTGACGATCCCGTCGTTCAGCGACCTGATCCAGAATTGCACCGGCACCGGATCGTTCGAGGCCGTCGCCCATGCCGCGCGGGCGACGTTGCGTGAGGGCAGGATGGGCGGCTGGAGGCGCCGGGTCGGAACGACGGGGAGAATGCGGGCGGGCGTCACGCCATCGTCCCACTCCATACGGTCGAGCGCCACGCTGCGGCGGAAATGCCCGCCGCCGGCCGCATCGGCCGTATGGTAGGCGAGATACCACTGCCCCTTGAATTCCACCGCGCCGGAATGCGATGTAGTGGAAGAAACCGGCCTCAGGATCACGCCGCGATACGTCCATGGCCCCATCGGCGAAGGTGCGGTGCCGTAAGCGATGCATGCATGGTAGACGGCAGGCGTGCAGTCCGATGCCGGACCAGCTTTATTGCCCGCATAGAGCATATAATATGTGCCCTTTCGCTTCATGATCCACGGCGCCTCGAAGAAGCCGTCCACGCCCTCGACCTTCCATTCCGCACCTTTGGGCGTAACCATGTCACGCGCCAGTTCCATGCCGCGCAGCTTTCCGAATGTGCCCCAGTAGATGTAGACCCGCCCGTCGTCGTCGATCATGACGGTGGGATCGATGTTCTGGATATCGTTCGCCTCGGGCACCCGCTGCGAGATGATCGGCCCTGCAGGATGCGCGTCGCGCCACGGTCCGGTGGGACTGTCGGCCACTGCAACGCCGATCGCGAACCGGTCCTGCGCATCGCTCGTCTTTTCCAGTACCGGGGCGTACAGATAATAGCGCTTATCCGGCCCCTGAATGATCTGACCCGCATAGGCGCGCGCCTGCTCGGCCCAGGCGAAGACGTTCTCCGGCTTGATGATCGCGGGATAATGCGTCCACTTGCCCGAGGCCGGATCGGCGGTCTTCAGCAACTGCCACTCGGGCATGATGAAGTCGTTGACGTCCGGTGCTGCTTCGTCACGCCCTGCAAGAATCCACAGCGCGCCATCCGCCACAAAGGGCGCCGGGTCAGTGGAATAGTAGTCCCCGTCCGCAAGGATCGGATTTCCCGGCACGGTCATTTCGCGCACCTCCTGCGCCCCGGCCGAAGCGGTCAGCACAGTTGCGGCAAGACTGGCGGCAAGGATGTGCAGGTGGCGATCATTCCTCATCCGGATAAGGCCCCTTGCCGCCGTCCTTGATGAGCGTGTCGACGCGCTGGTCGATCAGCGGCAGCGGCACGCCGCCCAGCTCCAGCACCGCATCGTGGAAGGCGCGGATGTTGAACTTCGGTCCCAGCGCCTTCTCCGCCTTGTGGCGTCCGTCGATGAAGGCGAGCTGCCCCATATAGTAGGACAAAGCCTGTCCGGGCCAGGAGATGTAGCGGTCCACCTCGGTCTCGATCTCGTGATCGGACAGGGCAGTATTGTCGCGCAGGTACGCCTGCGCCTGCTCGCGCGACCAGCCCATCGCATGGATGCCTGTATCGACGACGAGGCGCGAGGCGCGCCAGGCCTGATAGCTGAGCATGCCGAACCGGTCGTACGGCGTCTCGTACATGTCCATGTCCTCGCCCAGCGCCTCGCAGTAGAGCGCCCATCCCTCGCCATAAGCGGGAAGGTAGGTATCACGGCGGAAGGCGGGCAGGTCGAGGTTCTCCGCGGCAAGCGGCATCTGCCAGGCGTGGCCCGGCGCGCTTTCGTGCAGGGTCAGCGCGATCTGCGAGTAGAACGGGCGTGAAGGCAGGTCGTAGGTGTTGACCGAATAGATCCCCGGACCGCCGCGTCCACCGGTATAGAACGGCGCAATGTCGTCCGGCACCGGCTTGATGGCGAAGCGGCTGCGCGGCATGCGTCCGAAGAACTGGTCCGCCTTGCCGTCGAAGGTCTTGGCGATCCATGCGGCGCGATAGAGCAACTCGTTCGGGGTCTTTGGATAGAACTGCGGGTCGGTGCGCAGGAAGTGCAGGAACGCCTTGAGGTCGCCCTTGAACGCGACCTGTTTCATCACCTCGTTCATCTGCGTGCGGATGCGCGCCATCTCGGAAAGGCCGATCTGGTGGATCTCCTCCGGGCTCTTGTCGAGCGTGACGAACTCGCGGATCTTCGAGCGATAGTACGCCTCGCCATCGGGGAGGGCATAAGCGGCCAGCGACTTGCGCGCGCCGATCTCGTACTCGCCGCGCATGAAGGCGAGCAGCTTGGCATGGGCCGGAACGACGCCTTCGGTGATCGCCTTGCGGGCTTCGGCGCGCAGCTTTTCCTGCTCATCCGCCGGGATGGTCGAGGGCAGGCGTACGAACGGTTCGTAGAACGGTGAGGCTTCCGCCGTCTTCGCCTGCACCACCAGTTCGATACCCTTATCACGCCCGGTGAGCGTGACCTGCGGGGCGGAGAAACCGCGCGCGAGCCCTGCGCGCATGTTGATGATCTGCTGGTCGTAATAGCGAGGAATGCCGCGCAGCATTTCCAGATAGTCGTCCGCTGCGGCCTTGTCCTTCAGCGGATTGCGGGCCCAGTCGGCAAGGTCGCCCCAGAAGCTGGTGTCGGCGTTGAAGGGCTTCTCGTAGTCACGATACTGCTGCGATGCGAGCAGCGCGTCGATCTGGCCCTTGTAAACCGCGAAGTTGATGCGGTTGGCGGGAGAGAGCCGGTCCTGCCAGATTGCGGAAAGCTGCTTCTCGACCTTCTCCCAGCATGCCAGCCGTTGCGCCTGCGCCTCCGGCCCGACGTCGGGCAGTGCAATCTTCGCATCCTTCGGCGTATCCTCGCAGGGGCCGAACTGCTTTTGGCGCCATTCGTATTCGGCCATGTAGATCGCTTCGAAGGCCTTGTCCGCGCCGCTTTCCTTCACCGACGCCTCGACTTTCGCCACTGCGGGCGCGGCGACGAAGGCCGCAGGCACTGCCGCAAGGGCGGCCCCGGCCATGAGCATGGTCCGTGCGACCGTTCCGTTCACGTCATTTCCCCTTTCGAGAACTTCCAGAATATCCTGATGAAGCTGCGCCGGAATGCGCAGCCCTTCCGCGTCCGATCGCGCCCGCGCAAGCAAGCGGCGCGATCCGGGAAGGCGTGCGCCCTGCGCTTCGATCGCGGTGAACATCGCCTCGGCCCGGCGCAGGTGGTCCTGCACTCCGGCGCCGAGGAAGCCTGCCGGATCGATCACGACGATCAGTTCGCCGCCCAGCGGAGAGCCGCCGCGCCCCTCATCGGCCGCCAGCGATTCCGCACTGGTCATGTCGCCGATCAGCGGCCCCGCGACGAGTTCGACCAGCGCCGCCAGCGCCGATCCCTTGTGCGCGCCGAACGTGCGCATGGCGCCGTCCAGCACCGCCTTCGCGTCGGTCGAAGGGTTGCCCTCGGCGTCATAACCCCAGTCCGCCGGAATCGCCTTCTCCGCGCGGCGGTGCAGTTCGATCTCGCCGCGCGCCACCGCGCTCGTCGCGAAGTCGAACACGAACGGAGCCTTATCCGGGCGCGGCCAGCCGAACGCGATGGGGTTGGTGCCGAAGACCGGCTTCGTGCCGCCTTCCGGCGCCACCCAGGCATGACTGGGGGTGAATGCCAGCGCGACCAGCCCCTGCTCCGCCAGCGCCTCGACCTCGGGCCAGAGCGCGGCAAAGTGCACCACGTTGTTGAGCGCCATGGCGGCAATGCCGTAACGCTTCGCCTTCTCCACCAGCAGCGGCATGCCTTGCGCGAAGGGAAGCTGGGCGAAACCGCCCTTCCCATCCACCCGCACCAGCGCAGCGGCGGGCTCGCTCACTTCCGGCACGGCATCGGGCACGACGACGCCGCGCTCCACCGAGTTGGCCGCCACCAGCAGGCGATAGAGCCCGTGCGAGGTGCATCCGTCGCGCTCGCCCGAAACCATCGTCTGCGCCACGGCGGCGGCATGGTCCGGCGCCAACCCCCATGCCTGCAGTACCGTGCGGGCAAGGTCGTCGGCTTCCGCCAGCGTCAGGGCAATCTGGTCGGCGTCGCTCACTGTGCGGTGCCGGCCTTCGCGGTGAACAGGCGCACGCCGAAGACCGGCCCGGCGGAACTGCGGTCGGCAGGCACGAAGCGTACCTTGACGCTGCTCTTGCCCTTGGTCAGCGCCTCGGGCAGCGGATAATCGACGTCGAAGAACTTGCCCGGACGGTCGTTGTCCAGCTTCTGCGTCGCGATCTTCACATCATCGACGATGATGTCGAACGTACGCGACCGCTCGCTGCCCCAGTAGCTGGCCTGCAGCAACAGCGGGCCCGGCTTCACCTTCATGGTGAACTCGAAGTACCCGCCCGAGCGCGCGTCGCGCCCGTTGCGGCCCCGGTATGAGGCCGGGTACGAGAGTTCCGAGGTGAGGTTGTGGTCACGCTCGGGCTGCATCTCGCCAAGGTGCATGATGTCGATCGAGCGGGCGGCAATATCCTTCTGACGCGCCTGCTCGGCCAGGAACGCGGCTTCCTCGGTCTTCCAGCCGCTTTCAGAGAAGCGCTTGAAATAGACCGCGCTGCGACGCTCGTACTGGCTGTAGAACGGCACGAAATTCAGGTTGCCCGGACGGATGATGCCGGTTGTCTGGAAACGCGGGCGATCCGAAACCATCGGCGTGAAGGCCGCCAGCGGGTTCTCTCCGACCATGGCCGGTTCCACGCCGGTCCATTCGGTCTCGGTCGGGCCGAGATCGGCAGCAAGCACCATCGGGCCGCGCACCACAGCGACGACATCGTCCGAACCGGCGGCAGCCTCCAGACGCAGTTCCAGCGGCAGGTCGAGCGCGATGACATCGCCCTTCTTCCAGCGCCGGTCGATGAAGGCATAGCCATTGGTGGCGCTGGCGGAGACGGGCGAGCCGTTGACGGTGATCGTGGCCTTGCCGCCCGTCCATGCCGGAATGCGCAGCGCCACCCGGAACTTGCCCTGCTTCACCGCGTCGAGCGTGAAGCGGATGCCCGGCTTGAAGGGATATTCGGTGTCGATCGTCGCGGCGACGCCCTTGGCCTTCCACTCCATGCTGGCGGGGATGTAGAGGTTGACGAACAGTGTATCGCCGCCTTCCCAGAAGATGGAATCGCCGTGCTTGGCATGGCTTTCCATGCCGGAGCCGACGCAGCACCAGAACGCCTCTTCGCCCGGCCCCGAATACCCGCGCGCGGCGCCGCTCATCATTGGCGTCATGTACGTGAAGCCGCCCGTCGCCGGGTTCTGCGCCGAAAGCACATGGTTCAGATGCGCGCGCTCGTAATAGTCGAACAACGCGCCGTCCGGCTGCCACCCATAGAGCTGGCGCGTCAACTTGAGCATGTTGTAGGTGTTGCAGTGCTCGCAGGTCGATTCCGTGAGGTGCAGCGCCACGGTGTCCGGCTCGAAGAAATATTCGCGGTCCGCATTGCCGCCGATGACGTAGCTGTGGTGCTGCGTCACCCGTTCCCAGAAGAAGCGCGCGGCGCGGCCCGGGTCTTCCTTGCCGGTCAGTTCGTGAATGCGGCCAAGGCCGATCAGCTTGGGCACCTGCGTATTGGCGTGGAAGTTGGCAAGCTTGTCCTCCTGCGCCACCAGCGGGGCGAGCACCCGGTTGTCGAAGATGCGCTCCGCTACCTTGAGCCAGCGCAAGTCGCCGGTCTGGGCGTAGAGTTCGGCGTAGCTTTCGTTGAGGCCGCCATATTCGCAGCCCAGCAGTTCCTGCATCTGCGCATCGTCGAGCGCGGCGAAGACCTTCTCGAAATACCCGCCAAGGCCGATCACCACTTCGAGCGCACGAGCATTGCCCCAGGCCGCGTGAACGTCGAGCAGCCCCGCGAAGTACTTGTGCACGGTGTAGAGCGGCGACCACGAACCATTGAGGTCGAACCCACCCGACTTGATCTGCCCCTTCATCACTTCGGGGAAGATCGCCTCGCCATCGACGATCTTGCCGTCCTTGGTCTTGCGGCCCAGCGCGCCGATGTAGCCATCGCTGCGCTTCGACTGGTACAGCGCCAGTTCGTCGACGATGTAGTCCGCACGGCGGCGGCATTCGGGGTTGCCGGTCTGCTGCCAGCCGAGCACCAGCGCGGTCATGTAGTGGCCGAGAGTGTGACCGGCGATCGTGTCTGATTCCCAGCCGCCGTAGATCGGCGCCTTGGGCTCGAGACCTGCATACTTCCGGAAGTTGTGCAGAAAACGGTCGGGGCTGAGCGACATCAGGTAGTCGATGTTCACCTCGACCGCCGTCGCGAAGGGGGACGGGCGCAGCCGCACGTCGGTGAGCGGCAGGGGCTTCGCGCGCAGCGGAACCTTGGGCGCGACGATGGCCGCAAAGCCCTTCAGGGGAACCGAGCAGATCGCCAGCGCCGCCACACCCGCCATCCATTCGCGCCGATTGGCTTTCATGCCCTCATAACTCCTATCGAATATCGTATACGTTATTGATAGAAGGCAGGCAGGGAGAGTCAACCCCGCTTCGGTCGTGCTGTTGGAGACGGTAGCGGAAACTCAGCGGCGAAGCGCGATCCGGGTGTCGGCGTGGGCCAGTTCTATCAAGGCGATCATGGCCTTGCGCGCCTGCTTCGGATTCGCCTCGGCGATCTGGGTGTAAAGCGCGCGATGCTCGGGCATGGCATTGCGCGGCGATCCGTCGAGCGCCTGCTTGATCGCCGTTGTGGAGGCGATCGCGGTGGAGATCGAGTTGGACAGGGCCAGCAGCATCTCGTTGCGGGTCGCCTCCATCAGCAGTTCGTGGAAGCGGATATCGGCGGCGCGCCCCTTGGGCGTGGACAGGGTGAAGCGCTCCATCGCGTCGAGCGCATTGGCCATGTCGACCAGCTGCCCCTCATCGCGGCGCATGGCGGCCATTTCCGCCGCCTGGGGTTCAACCACAAGACGCAGTTCGAACAGGTCGCGCAGGAATTCGTCGTTGGCGCCGCACTGTATCTGCCAGCCGAGCACGTCGGGATCGAGCAGGTTCCACTTGCGGCGTTCATTGATCCGCGTGCCCGCCTTGGGCCTGCTGCTGACCAGACCCTTGGCGGTGAGCATGCGGAACGCCTCGCGCAGCACGGAGCGCGACACGCCCAGCATCTCGGCATGTTCGACTTCGGCCGGAAAGACCTGACCGGGAATGGCTTCGCCACTGACGATCTGCGTCGCCAGCCGCTGAGCCACGACATGGTGCAACCGCCCGCTAGGCAACGGCAGCGCCGCCGTTTCCTCTCCCGTAACCCTCTCTGCCATCCTGTACGCGTTCCTTAATTACCGCATCCGTGTAACACGCATCAGCGGCAAGGAAAGGTGGAAAAGATCGGATCATATATCGTATAATGTTCTTGACGCATGCATGACCTCCCTTCATGAACGACCTGCACTTCCAAATAGACGACGGGCCTCAGCTGTGAGCATTTCTCTTTCCTGCATGTCCCGATCGATCAGCCTTGTTGCGCTGGCATGCGCCTGTGCACCGGCCGCCGCTCAAGCCAGACCTACGGCATCCGTGACGCAAGCTCCTGTCAGTATCGCCCAGCGTTATGCGACCGCAGATGCGTTCCTCGGCAATGCGCTTAGCGACCTCATCGACAACGCCGACATCGCACCGCGCTTCGTTGATGGCGGCTTGTTCTACCGCACCGGCAACCGCCTCGATCAGCACTACCGCTTGCTCGACCTTTCAACACGCAAGGAGCGGGAAGTCGCCACGACCGCGAGCCTGCTTGCCGCGCTGTCTGCCGCGAAGGGGGAAACGGTGTCTCTTGACGCGGCGCGGATTACCGAAGTCGAGTACGATCCCGCGAAGGACACCCTGAAGCTGCGCGCCTTCGACGGGGCCTTGTGGAGCATCGACGCCGCAGGCAAAGCCGCCGAAATCGAGAAGGTGGGCCACCGCGAACTCGACCTTCTCTCTCCCGACGGCAAGACCCGGATCATCGCACGCGCTTTCAACCTGATCGCCGTGGACGTCGCCAGCGGGCGCGAAGTGGCGCTGACCACCGACGGCACGCGCGAGCAGCCTTACGGCCGCTCCATTCCCGAACTGTCCGATATCCTGCGCGAAGGCACCGAGGAACCGGCGATGCCGGTATCGGCGCAATGGTCGCCCGACAGCCGCTACCTGCTCAGTTGGCGCCTCGACACGCGCGAGGTCCGTAAGCTTTCGATCACGCAGCAGAATCCTCCTGGCGAATTCTACCCGCGCAGCTTCTCCTACATCTATCCGCTGGCCGGAGGCGAGAAGCTCCCCCAGGCGACCCGCTTCTTGATCGACATGAAAGCGGCGATGAAAGCCGGCAAGGCGCGGATTGTGCCGATCCAAATGCCGGCGGAATCGATCCTCTACCCCTCGCCACCCGACATGGGCTGGGTGGACGGCAAGCCGCGCATGCAGTGGACCGAACGCGGCTATGCGCAGCAGGCCGTCTACACCGCCAATCCCAAGACAGGCGAGGCTCGCATCGTCGCGCATGAGGTGGTCAAGCCGGTGGTCACGGTCACCTCCAGCGCACTGATGCCCGCGCCGGAACTGGGCGGCGAACTGGCGATCTCCGAACGCTCGGGCTGGGCTCAGCTCTACCTCGTACGGCCCGATGCACCCGATGGCGGCACTGCGCTGACGCAGGGTCAGTGGGAAGTGCTCTCGGTCGACAACGTGGCGCAGGACAAGTCGTCGCTGATCGTCACCGGCGTGGGGCGCGAGGCGGAGCGCAATCCCTACTGGCGCGCACTCTACAAAGTACCGGTCAATGGCGGCGCGCTCACCGAACTGACGCCCGAACCGCTCGATCACGATGCGCATGTATCCCCGGACGGCGCGTGGATCGTCGATCAGATGTCCAGCCCCACCTCGCCGACCCGGGCGGTGCTGCGCGACGGGAAGACCGGACGCATCGTCATGGAACTGGCGAAGGCCGACGACAGCCGGCTGCGCGCCAAGGGCTATACCGCGCCGGAACCGTTCAAGGGTCTGGCAGCAGATGGCAAGACGCCGATCTACGCCATGATCCTGCGCCCGGCGAACTTCGATCCCAAGCGCAGCTATCCGGTGATCGACAACGTCTACACCGGCCCCACCACCACGGACGTGCCCGCTACCTGGAGCGACGCGCGGCGGGTGGGCGGCAACAGTCTGGCGCAGATCGGCGCGATCGTGGTGATGATCGACGGCACCGGCACGTCGCGGCGCGGACAGGCATTCCGCCTTCCCGCCTTCCAGAACCTGGGTGAAGTCGGCCTCGACGATCACATCGCCCTGATCCGCCAGATGGCGGCGAAGTATCCTTACATGGACACCACCCGCGTGGGAGTGTTCGGCGGTTCGGCGGGCGGCTACGACACCGCGCGCTTCGTGCTGCGGCGCCCGGACTTCTTCAAGGTCGGCGTTTCGGCATCGGGCAACCATGACCTGCGGCTTGACAAGACCTGGTGGCCCGAAGTTTCCATGGGCAATCCGGACACGGCGACCTGGGAGCGCAATTCCAACATGTCGGTGGCAAGCCAGCTCAAGGGCCACCTGCTGCTGATCCACGGCGACATCGACGACAATGTGCCGATCACCGAGAGCTTCCGGCTCGCCAAGGCGCTGATGGACGCGGGGCGCGACGTCGACATGGTCGTGCTGCCCAACACCACGCACCGGGTCAACCAGCCGTTCTTCTTCAAGAAGCTGCGCGACTATTTCACCCAATACCTGCTGGGCGAAAGCCCGCCGCCGCTCGGCCCGGTCAAGCCGGTCGCTGGCCAGTAATCCCACGCGAGGACACCAAATGAAGCATCTCCTGAAGCCCCTGCCCTTCGTGGCGCTGATGTTGGCCGCCGTTCCCGCCGTGCTGCCCGCCGTCTCCGCTCATGCCGAGGAAAGCGAGCAGAAACCGAAGCCCGTCTTCCCGCCGATCCAAACGAACGCGCTGCGGACGCCCGCGTTCGACCTTGCCCTACGCGCCGATACGCAGACGCTTGCGCACCTCTCGCCCACCGGCGAGGGAGCGTTCGACTTCGTCCCCGCCAGCCGCGAGGCAGAACGAGCGGGCGACGGCTACGTCCACATCGGCGACATTCACGTACGCCTGAAGACCGCCGGATCGGACTGGCAGGATTTCTCCTCCGCCCATGCGCGCAAGCAGATCGCTGCGCTTGCGGGCGGCAATGGCGTGCTCGCCGCCGCCGACATTACCGCCTCGATGGGCGCGGGCATGCCGCTGCGCGTCGAGCGTCGCTGGGTGAACGATGCCGGCGTGCTGGCGATGCGCTTTACTCTGGTGAACACCAGCCAGGCGCCGGTCGAGATCGGCGGCCTCGGCATGCCGATGGTGTTCGACAACATCATCCTCGACCGCGATCTCGATCAGGCCCATGCGCAGGCGAGCTTCGTCGATCCCTATATCGGCCGCGACGCGGGCTATCTGCAGGTCACCCGCCTCAACGGACAAGGTCCGGCGCTGCTGGTACTGCCCGAAAAGGGTACGCCGCTCGAAGCCTACCGTCCGGTGCTGGAGGCGCGTGCCGCGCCCAAGGGTGACATCTTCACCGACCGCAGCCCGCGTTCCCAGGTGTCCGAAGGGTTCTACGACTGGACCGTCGCCAGCAAGGGCTTCGCCGAAAAGGAATGGGCCAAAGCGGGCGAGCAGTGGAACGCCCCCACCAGCTTCACCCTCGCGCCCGGCGAGAGCCGCACCATCGGCCTGCGCTTCGTGACTTCGCCCAGCGTGCGCGCGATCGAGGATACACTCGTTGCCCAGAAGCGCCCTGTCGCGGTGGGCATCCCGGGCTACGTGGTTCCGACCGACCAGACCGCCAGCCTGTTCCTCAAGTCGCCGAGCAAAGTGGCGAGCATCGAATCCTGGCCGGCGGGCGCACTGACGGCAATCGCCGACAAGGCCGGCAAAGCCCACAAGGGGGGCTGGGCGCGATACAACATCAAGGCCAGCGGTTGGGGCCAGGCACGCCTGACGGTGACATACGCGGACGGCCAGAAGCAGACCGTCAGCTACTACATCACCAAGCCGCTCGACACCGTGATGGCCGACATCGGCCACTTCACCACGACGAAGCAGTGGTTCGAGGGCAAGGGCGATCCCTTCCACCGCTCGCCCGCGATCCTGTCCTACGACCGTGAGGACAACAAGATCCTCACACAGGACGGCCGCGTCTGGGTCTCGGGCATGAGCGACGAAGGCGGCGCCGGTTCGTGGGTCGCTGCCGCGATCAAGCAGCTCGACAATCCGAATGCGGAGGAAGTCGCCAAGCTGGAACGGCTGGTCAACGAGACTGTGCTGGGCACCCTGCAGGTCTCGGACGGCCCGCAGGCAGGGGCGGTCAAGAAGAGCATCTTCTACTACGATCCGAAGGAATTCCCGGACTACTACGACCCGAAGATCAACTGGAAGAGCTGGACCGCGTGGTCGAAGAAGGACTCCGACGATCTCGGCCGGTCCTACAACTACCCCCACGTCGCGATCGGGCACTGGGTGCTTTACCGCCTTGCACGGGACAATCAGGGGCTGGTGAAGCAGCACGACTGGAAGTTCTACCTCGACTGGGCCTACCGCACGAGCGTCGCGATGATGCGCGATGCACCGTACTATGCGCAGTTCGGCCAGATGGAAGGCGACGTCTTCCTCGACATTCTGAAGGATCTCAAGCGCGAGGGAATGACCGCCGAAGCCACCGAGATGGAAGGCCTGATGAAGGGCCGCGCCGATCACTGGCGCACGCTCAAGTTCCCGTTCGGCAGCGAGATGGCGTGGGATTCCACCGGTCAGCCTGAAGTCTACGCCTGGATGCGCTATTTCGGCTATCAGCCGCAGGCCGACGTCACCCGCGAAGTGATCCTCGGCTACGACCCGACGATCCCGAGCTGGGGCTACAACGGCAATGCGCGCCGCTACTGGGACTTCCTCTACGGCGGCAAGGTCTCGCGCATCGAGCGGCAGATCCACCATTACGGCTCGGCGCTGAACGCCGTTCCCCTGTTCGACGCCTATCGCCAGAACCCCACCGACCTGCACCTCCTGCGCGTCGCCTACGGCGGCATGATGGGCGGGATCACCAACATCGATCAGGAAGGCTTCGGCTCGGCTGCGTTCCACTCCTGGCCCGACATGATGAAGTGGGACGTCATCACCGGCGACTACGGCATGGGCTTTTACGGCCACGCGATCACCTCGGCGAGCTACATCGTCAACGACCCGCAACTGGGCTGGCTGGGCTTCGGCGGCGATCTGGAGAACAAGGGCGCACAGGTCAGCTTGACTCCGAAGGACGGCGCCCGCCGCCGTCTGTTCGTGGCGCCCACAGGCCTGTGGATCACGCTGGAGGCAGGCCGTATCCAGAGTGCGGCCTACGATACGAAGTCCGGCAAGGTCGTGCTCACGCTCGATCCCGCCAGCGCCACTGCCCCAACCGCGCGCCTGCTGTTCGAGACGACGACCAGCGGCGGCCGGACTTACGCGACCTCCACCGGCACGGCGGACCGGGGTGGCTATGCGATCCCGCTGGGCGCTGCGGCAACCACCGTCACGCTGGCTCCGCGCTGACATGAAAGCGCTGCTTCAGGCATCGACACTCGCGCTCGCCGCCCTTCCCAACCCGGCGATCGCGGTGCCGGTGCCTGAAGCTCCGGCACCAACGGCCAGCCCCGCCTGCACGGCGGGAACATGGAGCGTAGCCGCGACCGACCCGTCCGACGCGGCGAACTCCGCCCTGCCTCTCCAGACGCAGAGCGCGCATTTCGCGCTGCACTGGAAGCCGGGCACGGTCTCCGACGCCGATGCGCAAGGGGCGGTGAAGCACCTCGAATGCGTGTGGGACTACTTCATCCGCACCTTGCACTTTCCCGAGCCGCACTGCGGGTCCACCAGCAAGCTGAAGGTCAATGCCTATATCGGCGTCGACTACGGACTGACCGGAGGCGCGGATTCCCTCGGCCATCCGGGTATGTGGATCGGCCCGGGCGCGCTGCGGGACCGTTTCGGGCTGGCGCACGAGCTGACCCACGCCCTCCAGGCCGCCACCGGCCACCTGATGGATTCGCCCTATACCGGCTGGCTGTTCGAGAGCCACGCCAACTGGATGACCGTGCAACTGCCGGAATTCCAGGACAACACGCATTGCTCGGTCCTGCTCAAGCAGTACCCGCATCTCTACTACGGCTCGACCCGGACGCGGTACTGCAACTGGCATTTCCTCGAATATATCAAGGACCGCCACGGCTTCGACGCGATCAACGCCATCTGGCGCGAAGCCCCCGGAACCGACGATCCGGCACACCTGTCGACCGATCCGTTCAGTGTACTTAAACGGCACCTAGGGTGGTCACAAGCGCAGCTTAACGACGCTTTCGGGGACTGGGCACTCCATAACGCAGGCTGGGACTACCCCGGCACGCGAGGCGCGGCCTTCCGCCGCGATTACGGCGGGTACGAACAGAACACCGGCCCGGGCATCCTCTCCACGACCGTGCTCGATCCGATCGATCTGGCGAAGCGCCGCTTCGCCGTGCCGGAAATGTGGGCCCCGCAGCGCTGGGGCTACAACATGGTCAAGCTACATCCCGATGTGGGCGCCGGCCGCGTGACGGTGTCGTTCCGAGGCGTCGTCCAGCAGGCGAGCGCCGCCGCTGCCCTGCCCGGGCTTGCCGACGAACCGGCGTCCGTTCCGCCGCCCGCCTCGGACTGGCGCTGGGGCCTCGTCGCTATCGGCGCCGATGGCGCGAGCCGCTACAGCCCGCTGCAGCGCGGCAGCAGCGCCAAAGCCTCGATCGCCCTGCAGCAGGGCGACACCGGGCTCTTC
>NZ_BAAILP010000161.1:35221-36538 GCF_054589055.1 Novosphingobium sp. 11B
GTCATGGCCACCCCGTCGCAGATGCAGCAGATCCGCTGGGACCAGCCCTGGTACGCGATCTACCGCTATCCATGGATGGCACAGTTCGAAGGCGCGATGCCCGAGCGCTATCAACCCGGCGCCCCCGAGCCGATCGCGGGCGGGCATCGCCATACAAACGGCGGCGGCTGGGTCGGTCCCGGCGCCACCGTCTCCGAAAGCGCTTACGTCGGGCCTTACGCCCGGGTCGTTTCGGGCACCGTCTCCGGCCGTGCGCGGATCGAGGATCATGCCGTGGTGCTCGATCGCGCCGAGGTCCGCGACCAAGCCGTCGTGGGCGGCCTGACCGTCCTGCGCAAAGACACGGTCCTGCGCGACCGGGCCGTGGCCCGCACCGCGATGCTGGGCATCGGCGAGTACGAGAAGGGCATCGTCCTTTCCGGCACAGCGCAAAACATTGGCGACGTTGAGCAGCGCGGCGGTTCCGCCGCCAGGGGCGTGTTTTACGGCTTCGTCGATGCTGGCACGGTGCAAGACCCGGCCCACGGTGCCGATTTGACAGCACCGGTTCAGGAGGTCACCGCACGTGTGCATTATCGCTGGCCCGGCTGACCCCTCACCGGGCGCCCCCAAGCTCGACGGAGCGGCAAATGGTCACCGGAACAGATCGCGGGGTGGCTCAGGCGCAGCTTTCCCGAGGAGCCGCGCAGGCAGGTGTCGCACGAGACCATCTACAGAAGCCTGTACGTACAGGCGCGCGGGGTTCTGAAGAAGGAACTGCTGGAGCATCGACGTCGCCGCGCGTCATCGCAAGGGCGCAGCGACATTTTCACGCTGTCCCTTCATGCCGAGAAGGACTCCCCACACGCAAGGCGCGTTCGTCGCTGGATTTCGGGCTGCCCGATGCAACGGGCGATACCGCCTATCTGGAAGCTCTGGCCGGCACGCTGCCCATGCTTCTCGATCATTTCGTGCCGGACCTGATCCTGCTGCAGGCTGGCGTCGATGCCCATAGGGACGACAGGCTGGGCCGGCAGTCCTTGACCGACGAGGGCTTTAGCCTCTCCTATTCACCGGGGCGGTCAGGAGGGTTGGCGGGAGTAGCGTAAGGTTCTGTTCTGAAGTAGGAAATTGGGTGTCTAAGCCATCCCTTCTCCGGGACAGAAAAAGCCACGGGCCACACCCGCCATGAACGATGCTAGCCCAAGCCGATTTAGATTCCCAGCGGTCGGCCGAAAGAAAATCACAGCCGCCTTCGACGGGGGACGGCTGACTTCGGACGGTGGGGTTTTGCTGCTGGCCCAGGCCGAACGCGAGCTGGATATCTGCAGGCAGCTT
>NZ_BAAILP010000162.1:0-11403 GCF_054589055.1 Novosphingobium sp. 11B
CCGTGGATGGTGAAAGACGAGCAGGCCGACCGCGCGGTGCTGGCCTGCCTTCATTCGTCCGACGAGCACTGGCCGTGGGACTGGTCCGCCACGCAGAGTTTCTTGCTGGAAGACGGCGCGCTGCAGGTGACGCTGGAGGTCACCAACCGGTCCGACCGCGCCATGCCCTGTGCGCTGGGCCAACACCCCTACTTCGTGCGCGATCCCGATGCGCGGGTAACTTTCGCCGCCGAGGGCGTCTGGCTGAGCGACGCGCGGATGATCCCCAGCGAGACAGCGCTTGCGGATACCTTCGGAGACTTCGCGCGAGGGGCCGTACCCGACCCGATGACTCTGACCGACAACTGCTGGTTCGGCTGGCAGGGCGAGGCGCGGCTTGGGAGCGTCAGTGTGACGTCGCCCGAGGCCGGGTTCCTGCATCTTTACGCCCCGCCGGGGGAGGACTTCCTCTGCCTTGAGCCTACGACAGCGATGCCCGATGCGTTCGGACGGGTCAGCAGCGGCATGACGGTACTGGAGCCGGGTGAGACACAGGCGTTAACGATAGTGGTGCGGGCCTGATCCGGGTCAATTAGTCGCCGTCATTCCCGCGAAGGCGGGAACCCATCTCCTGACGGCTCCTCTTGCACGGGCATCAGTTGGGTCCCTGCCTTCGCGGGGATGACGGAGAGCGTTTCGATCACGCCAAGGCGGGCATCGATAGCGCTTCCGGCAAGGCGCCCCGCCGATGCCAAGGCCGTTCACGACCAGCGGTCCCGGATCAAGTCCGGGACGACGGCTTATCCGAACCCGACCGTCCGCGCCCATGCCCGCCACATCTCGGGCCAGATCTCGACCGGCTTGCCGATGGCGCGGCGCAGGCCGAAACCGTGCCCGCCATTGGCGAAAAAGTGGGCCTCGACCGGCACCTTGCGGGCTTTCAGCGCCGCGCGCAGGCGTACGGAGTTCTCCGCCGGAACGACATCGTCGTCCTCGGCATGAACGAGGAAATGCGGCGGCGCGTCGGCCGGGACCATGCGGTCGGGGGAATGCGCGGCCTCAAGCTCCGGCGTCGGCGAAGGGCCGAGCAGCAGATTACGCGATCCGGGATGCGCTATGCCTGCGTCCATGCTCACCACCGGATAGATCGGCGCGGCGCAGAACGGCTTTGCAGAGAGCTTGTCCGCCGCGTCCATGGGATCGTAGACCCTGGAGGCAAACCGCGCACCGAGGTCGGCGCAGAGGTGTCCCCCGGCGGAAAAGCCCATCGCCGCGACCCGTTCGGGGTCGATGGCGAAGTCCTTCGCGCGGTGGCGGATCAGACGCATGGCGCGCTGGGCGTCGGCGAGCGGGGTGTCGGGGCCGCTCGACCAGCCCTCGCCCGGCAGGCGGTAAAACAGGACGAAGGCGGTGAAGCCGCGCGCGGTCAGCCAGCGGGCGATCTCGTAGCCTTCCTTGTCGACGACGATCCAGCGGTAACCGCCGCCCGGCGTGATCATCACCGCCGCGCCGTTGGGCCGGTCCGGGCGAAACACCGCCATGCGCGGCCGAGTCACGCCGTAGACCGCACGGTCGGTGACGAGGGCGTCGGTGGAACGCTCGTCCACCGTCTCGGTCAGCGGTGCCTTGAGGTGCGCAGGCGGTCCCTTGGGCCAGAGGTCGATTGTCTCGGTCGGCTGCGGAAGGCCGGGCGGGAGTGCCTTGGAAGCGACGGGAGGCGGCGTCTGCGCATTGGCTGGACTTGTGGCCTTTCCAGCCAGCCCAGCAACGGCAAGGGAACCTGCAATCAGGGTTCTGCGATCGAAATCCACACCGGGCTCCCTTGGAAAACAAAAAGGAGCGGGGTTCACGGGCCGGAACCCGCGAACCCCGCGTCAGGGGAGGAGATCAGATCTTCGCGCGCGCGCCGAACAGGATCGTGCGCCCGAAGTGATTGTTCTCGTAGTTACGGGTCTGATAGATGTCGTTGTAGCGATAGCGGTAGGCATCGGTCAGGTTGTTGCCGTCGATCGACAGCTCCAGCCATTCGGTCGCCTTGTAGCGCACCGCCGCATCGACGCTGGTGTACGAACCGTACCCTTCGAAGATGTTGCCGGTGGCGCTGCTCGCATCGCTGAACGGACTGCGATAGCTGACCGAACCGCGAAGGCTGAACTTGCCGTCGTCATAGTACAGCGTCGCGTTCCAGGCCCGCTTCGACACGCCGTAGAGGGTGTTGCCGTACGTCTTCGTAACGCCCGTGAGCGCGCAGGCGCCGGTCGTCGCGTTGCGGGTACAGGCGGTCTCGGCCGGACCCGTGATCTTGTAGTCGGCACCGCTGTCCACGAAGGTCACGTTGCCCTGGAAGCCGGTGTGGCTGAGAATACCCGGCAGGAAGCTGAAGGGCATCTGCAGCGCCACTTCCACACCCTTCAGGGTCGCGCCTGCACCGTTAACCTGCGACGACACCACGTATTCCTGGTTGGGATCGTAGTTGATGTAGGCAGGCGTGCTCTGGCCCAGCACGTCGCGGCCGAGGCCGAGCTGCGGCAGCGTGGCGACATACGTGCCCGCGACCGGGAAGCTCTCGATCTTCTTGATGAAGCCCGCCACCGACAGGAGCGCCTGCGGAGCGAAGTACCACTCGACCGAGGCGTCGAAGTTGGTCGCGCGGTAGGGATCGAGGAACGGGTTTCCGAAGGTCACGCGGTAGTTGAAGCCGTCCACCGAGCCGCCCGGGTTGAGGTTGCCCAGCGAGGGACGGGTGATGACCTTGGCGATCGCGCCGCGCAGGATCACGTCGTGGCGCGGGTACAGCGCGATGTTCATCGACGGCAGCCAGTCATCGTACGTCCGCTGCACGGTCGCCGCGACGCCGGCGGTGTAGCCGGTCGATTTCTGGTCGGTGTGGGCATAGCGCATGCCCGCATTGCCCGCGTATTCGAGGCCGAAGATCTCGCCCTTGACGTCGAACTGCACATAGCCGCCCGAGGTCGTCTCGCGCACCTGGCGGTTGTTGCCGAGATCCTCGACGGCGGTGCGGCCGTAGAGGTTGGTGTATTGGGCCGCCTTGGCGATGTCGGCGACGAGCCATTGGCTGGTCGTCCCGCTCGGCTGGCCCGCATTACCCAGGTTGACGAGCTGCGAGATGTCCGAGGTCACCGGCAAGCCGTAGACGCTGGACGAGCAGGTCACGGTGCCGAGAATCAGGTCCCGCGTGCCGTTGCTGCCGCAGGCCGCCGTGTCACGCATGAACAGCTGGGTGCGGAAGTCGTAGCGGCGCCACACCGCGCCCGCCTTCACCGTGAAGCCGTCGGTCAGGTCCCATTCCGTGCGGAATTGCGCGGTCTTGAACTTGTTCTTCACGTAGGATGGACGGTCGCGGATTTCCGCCAGCTGGAAGTTCGCCGGGTTCGTCACGTCGAGGTCGTAGCTCAGCACCGGCGACTTCATGTCCGAGTAGTCGTAGCTGAAACCGTTGGCGTTGCGGTTGTCGTAGGCGAAAGTCGTCTCGACCGGGATGTCGGCGTTCGATTGCGACATGCCGCCCAGCAGCGTGAAGCGCAGGGTGTCGCTGACGTCCTGGTCCCAGGTCGCGCCGACCTGCCAGAAATCGGTCTTCGACTTGCGCAGGTAGCTTTCGGTGCGGACATAGGCGTTGTTGAAGGTCGCGCTGACCATGTTGCCCTTGTCGTCGTAGACCGGGTCCACGACGTCGAAGCGGCGCTCGTTCGAACGGGCGAGCACTTCGAGCCACTGCTCGGCGCGGGTTTCCTTGAACGAGGAATAGAGCCCGTCGATCGAGAACTTGGTCCGGTCGGTCGGCTCGAACTGGATCGAGCCGGTCAGGCCGAGGCGCTTGCGGTCATGCTCGACCACGCCGTAGCGCGGGATGCGCGGGTGGAACGAGAGCGATGCCTCGTCGCACGCGGCCGAGGGACGGTAGCTGCCGCCGGTGCTCACCGGATTGCCGCCGGTCGCGCCGGGAACCGAGTAGTAGCACGGATTGCCGTCCACCGAGTTGAAGTAGGCCTGCGCCCAGCGTACGGTGTTGTTGCCGCTTTCGATCGTGTCGGTGTGCGAATAGGCGGCCGAGAGGTTGACGCCGAACGTGCCCGCATCGTTGCGCCAGGACAGCAGCCCGGCCATGCGCGGACCGACGTTCTTCGACAGGTCGTTGTACGAACCCTGCAGGTTGAGCACGCCGGTCAGGCCCGCCTTGGCCGCCAGCGGATTGCCGGTGTTGAGATCGACCACGGCACCCAGCGAGCCTTCGTCGAGGCTGGCTTCGGCGGTCTTGTGAACGACGAGGCTGCTGAACAGTTCCGAAGCGAAGACGTTGAAATCGAACGAGCGGTCGCGGTTGGCGGAGGCGCCGTCGGAGCTGGTGGCGATCGTCTCCAGCCCGTTGACGCGGACGCGGGTGAACTGCGCGCTGAGGCCGCGCACCGTGATCGCACGGCCTTCGCCGCCGTCCTTCTGGATCGAGATGCCGGGGATGCGCTGCAGCGACTCGGCAAGGTTCTGGTCGGGGAACTTGGCCATGTCCTCGGCCACGACCGCATCTACCGCCGAGATCGATTCGCGCTTCACGTTGAGCGCGGCCTGCAGCGACTGGCGAAAGCCGGTGACGATGATGTCGCCCGCAGTCGCGGTCTCGTCTGCAGGAGCTGCGGCATCCGCCGTATCCTGCGGCGCGGGCGCCGCGTCCTGCGCCATCGCAGCCGACGACACGAGAGCGCTGCCCGCGCACAGGGCAGCCTTCAAAAGCGAAATTCCGGTAACATGCTGGCGCATGACAACATCCCCTCACGACCCTTGCGGGTCAAAAATGATACCGGTGTCAGAAGGAAGCGCGGCTAACGCGCGCATTGTTCCGGCACCTCTACTCCCGCCCCTTTCGGAGCACCTCGGGCGACCTCCAAAATCGCCCCACCCGTTCCGAAGATCATCCTTGCGATCCTTGGTAACCGGTGTCATCAATATGTGACGCAGGGAGAACGCCCTGTCAATACTCGGAGTCAACAAGCTCCGCCAATGGGAGATCGACAGTGAAAATCCGCAGGCTCGCGAGCCAGATTGTCCTTCCGATTCTGATGGTTGCTTCCACCCCGGCGCTGCTGCACGCAGCCCCGCTAGAGCCCACCCGCGGCGGCGAAGGCGGCCGCATCATCCGCGTCACGACTCTCGCGAAGGACGGTCCCGGATCGCTGAAGGCCGCGGTCGAGGCGAAGGGCAAGCGCATCATCGTCTTCGAGGTCGGCGGGGTCATCGACCTTCAGCGCACGATCCTGAACATCGACGAGCCTTTCCTGACGATCGCCGGGCAGACCGCGCCTTCGCCGGGCATCACGATCGTGCGCGGCGGCATCGATCTCAAGGGCCACGACGTCAAGATCAGCCACATCCGCGTGATGACCGGGGTGGACGGCCAGGCCAAGCTCTCTGGCTGGGAGGCGGATGCCTTCTCCACCGTCGCCGCGCACAACGTGATCGTCGAGCACTGCAGCTTCTTCTGGGCGATCGACGAAAACATGTCGACCTCCGGCCCCCGTTTCAACGGCAAGACCGTCAAGGAATGGCGCGCCGCCACCAGCCATGACGTGCTGTTCCGCGAGAACCTCGCGGCCGAAGGCCTCGCCGACGCCAGCCATCCCAAGGGCGAGCACTCCAAGGGCACGCTGATCCACGACAACGCCACCGGCATCACGCTCTACCGCAACGTCTACGCGCACAACATGGAGCGTTCACCGCTGGTGAAGGGCGGCGCGCAAGTGCTGATGGTCAACAACATGATCTTCGACCCCGGCCACCGCGCGGTGCACTACAACCTGATGAACCTGGAGTGGGCCGGCCACGACTACGTCACCGGCGAGATCACCGCCGTGGGCAACGTCATGCGCGCGGGCAATTCGACCGCGCCCGGCCTGCCGTTCCTGACGCTGGGCGGCGACGGCGATCTTGCGTGGTATTCCAAGGACAACATCAACGTCGATCGCTGGGGCAACCCGGCGCCGATGTTCGGCCGCTACGGCGTGACCAAGGCGAAGCTGATCGAGAAGGATTCGCCGATGGCCAGCCTGGGCGGCCTCGACGTCATGCCCGCCAAGGACCTGGAAACCAGCCTGCTCGCCTCGGTCGGCGCGCGTCCGTGGGACCGTGCGCCCGATGATATCCGCGTGCTGTTCTTCGTCGCCGAGGGACGCGGCGAGATCATCGACGACGAGAAGGTCGTCGGCGGCTACCCGCACCCCAACCCGACCGCCGCGCCGTTCGTGGACAAGGACTGGAACCTCAAGACCATGGAGCCGAAATCCGGCGTCTATCCGGGCCAGAAGGGCGGCGCGCAGGAGAAACTCTCCGCCCGCGACGAAGCCATGCGCGAGAACGCGAAGTGATCGGGGCGGCGCTCCTGCTGCTGGCGGCGGCTCCGGCGATGGCCGTCATCGACGAGCGCGACACCGTGCGCGAGGAAGCTCCTCCGCACGGCGCCATCGGCATGAGCACCGCCTATCGCATCTCCGACGCAGCGCCAGCGCCGCGCACGATGGAATTCCGCCGCCGCGTCCTCCACAAGGGCGCGGCGATCGGCGAGCATCCCATTGCGCACGATGAGGTTTACTACGTGCTCTCGGGCGAGGGCGAAGTCGTCTCCGACGGCAAGCGCGCGCAGCTCACGCCGGGAATGACCGCCTATCTCTACGACGGCGCCGTGGTCGGCATCTGGCAGCGGGGCGAGGAACCGCTTTCGCTGGTAATCGCCTATCCCAACCCGCCCGCCGCCAAGTAGGTTTCGGCACGACGAATTCTGCAAATTCCTCCCCGACACAAGCTCGGGGAGGAATTTGCGTCACACCCCCGGCTGGACGTAGGGCGCCCTCGCCCACAATTCGCGCTGCCAGCGGCGCGGATCGTTCTCCACGCGCACGGTATCGCCGAACACCATCGTCTCGCGCGCGGGCAGGCGGTACGGCGACCACTGCGCCAGTTCCGGTCGCCCGGTCTTGGCCAGACCGGTAAAGGCGCGCATCATCGCCCCGCTCAGCCTGCGAGCCGCGTCGTCGGTGCCCGAATAGCTGCCCGGCGCGTCCAGCGTGCCGAAGACATAGGGAATGTCGTCCGTATGTGCCGCCCCGCGCAAGGGGTCCGTCGGCGAGGGACGGTCGAGTTGGTACACCCACGTCGATCCCGCCCCGGCCGCCGCCCGCGCATCGGCCTCGATCACTTGCCCCGGCCATGACCGGCCCGCCGTGGTGGCTGCGTAATAGATTTGCTCGGGCGTCCAGCCGGGCTCCTGGGCGCGGTACTGCTCGACCACCCAGACCGGGTCGAGGTCGATCTTGATCTCGGGCACGATGCGCGCGGCAAGGTTCTCCCACGAGAGCCCCTGCAGCTTGGGTCCCCGCGGATCGAGGAAGGCGCGCGTCTCCTCGCGCACGTTGCCAAGGATCATCGGCACGCCCAGCGACTGCGGCGCGGCATCGGGCCAGAACGGATGCCGCGGCAGGTTGGTCATGTCGAGCACCGGGCCAAAGTAGACCCCGCCGCCCATGACCGGATCAGTGGCGGCAAGACCCTCGACCAGCCGTTCGATCTGCATCGTTCGCAGGCCCTCGACGT
The DNA here is from genome assembly GCF_054589055.1 of Novosphingobium sp. 11B. Lineage (NCBI taxonomy): Bacteria > Pseudomonadati > Pseudomonadota > Alphaproteobacteria > Sphingomonadales > Sphingomonadaceae > Novosphingobium > Novosphingobium sp. 11B. The sequence continues at coordinate 7,579 of NZ_BAAILP010000162.1, forward strand.
CGCCAGGGGCGAGCTTCAGCGCCGCCATAAACGCCTGCGTGCGCGCCCAGGCATGGGCTGGGCCGCTGGCCTGCACCTGCTGCCCGCTCATCGTCGCGGCGGCGTGGAACAGGCCCTTCGCGGCGGGCATCGCCATGAGCGTCGCGATCTTGGCGCCGCCGCCCGACTGCCCGAAGACCATGACCCGCGCCGGATCGCCGCCGAACTTTGCGATGTGCTCGCGCACCCATTGCAGTGCAAGGATCAGATCGAGCTGGCCGAGATTGCCGCTATCGGCATAACGCGCACCGAAGGGCTTGAGCCAGGCATAGCCCAGCGCGTTGAGCCGGTGGTTGACGGTGACGACCACGACATCGCCGTCGGCGGCCAGCTTCGCGCCGTGGGTCAGCGGATCGGTGACCGAGCCGGTGGTGTAGGCGCCGCCGTGGAAATAGACCATGACCGCCCGCTTCGCGCGCGGGTCCGCCTCGGGCATCCAGACGTTGAGGAACAGGCAGTCCTCGGACTGCGGCTCGCCCGCCATGGCGCGTTGCGGGCAGATGGGGCCGAACTTCGCGGCGGTGATCGCAGGGCCTTCGAGCGGCTCGGCGACCGGACGGGCAAAGCGCTCGGCGCGGCCGTAGCGGATGCCCTTGAAGGCATGGACGCCGCTTTCCGGGACGGCGATGTAGCGACCGATTCGGGGCGTCTTCGCGCTGCGAGCGAGAGAGGGGAGCGGCGCCGTGGCGGCGAGCACTGCCGCCGATTTCACGAGGGTTCGACGCGAAAGGTCGGTCATGATGCTCTCCCAAGCTGAAGTGCGTGCCGCTCACCCACCCCGCTGCGACTAGGCAGCAAGCTGCCAAGTCTCGCTCCCCTCCCGCTTGCGGGAGGGGCTGGAGGTGGGCCTTCTTCTTCTCTTAGCGCCTGACGTCGCCGCCCGAAGCCGAGAAGGCTTCCAGCTCCGCCGGTCCAACAAGACACATGTCGCCCGGCACGGTATGCTTGAGCACGGTGTAGGCCAGCCCCGCCTGCGCGGTGGCGACGAGATCCGCGCCCTGCAGCCACTTGTGCAGCACGCCCGCCGCGAAGGCGTCGCCGGTGCCGATGCGGTCGACGATGCCGGTGACGTCCACCTCGCTGGTCTGGTGCGCCGCGTCTCGCGCATCGAGACGCGCGGCGATACGGTGATGGCCGGAGTTCACCACGTGACGCGCCGTCGAGGCGATCAGTTGCAGCTTCGGAAACGCCTCGAAGGCGGCCAGCGCGGCCTCGCGCCGACGGTCGGAGCCATCGCCGGAGAACGCCTTGCCCAGCAGCAGCGAGATATCCCGGTGGTTGCCGATCATGACCGTCGCCGACTGCATCAGGTCGGTCAGGATGGCGCGCGGATCGCTGTCCCAAGCATCCCACAGCAGTGCGCGGTAATTGCCGTCGAAACAGACAGGCACGCCGGCGCTGTTGGCCGCGGCGACGGCGGCTTGCGCAAGCGCGACGCCTCCGGGGCCGAGCGCCGGCGTGATGCCCGACAGGTGGAGCAGTCGGGCGCCCTCGAGCGCGGAGGCGAAGTCGAACTGGTCCGCCTTGGAGGTTGCGAACACGGAACCCGCGCGATCGTAAGTGATCGACGAAGGCCTCAGGCCCGCTCCGCTCTCGAGGAAGTAGAGGCCCATGCGGCCGGTATCGCGCCCGACGTGGGCGGTATCGATCCCGGCGGCATTCAGGGCCGCGCGCGCCTTGTCGCCCAGCGGGCTGGACGGCAGGCGCGTCAGCATCTTCACGTTATGGCCCAGCGAGGCGAGCCCCGCCGCGACGTTCGCCTCGGCCCCGCCGACGACCATGTCCAGCGCATCGCACTGCACCGTCAGCCGCGCACCCGGCGTCGCGAAGCGCAACAGCACTTCGCCGAATGTGACGACGTGGCCGGAAGCGCTATCGGTCATCAGCGCGCCAGCCAGCCGCCGTCGACGGCGAGTACCTGACCCGTCACGTAGTCCGATGCCTGCGAGGCGAGGAACACGGCGGCGCCCGCGATATCCTCGGGACGGCCCCAGCGGCCGGTCGGGATGCGCTCGAGGATCTGGCGGTTGCGCGTCTCGTCGGCGGATAGCGCAGCGGTGTTGTTGGTGGTGATATAGCCCGGCGCAATCGCGTTGACCTGCACGCCCTTGGGCGCAAGCTCATTGGCCATCGCCTTGGTGACGCCGGAAACGCCCGACTTCGCCGCCGCATAGCTCGGCACGCGGATGCCGCCCTGGAAAGTCAGCAGCGAGGCGATGTTGACGATCTTGCCGCCCTCACCGCGCTCCACCATGCCCTTCGCCGCCGCCTGGCTGAGGAAGAACAGGGTCTTGAGGTTGGTGTCGATCACCGCGTCCCAGTCCTCTTCGGAGAACTGCAGCAGGTCGTCGCGGCGGATGATCCCTGCGTTGTTGACGAGGATATCGACCTTGCCGAGACCCTCCACCGCTTCGTCGATGACGCGCTGGACCGGCTCGATGCTCGACAGGTCGGCCTTGATGTTCACGGCCTTGCGGCCCGTCGCGGCGATCAGCGCCAGCGTTTCGGTCGGCTCCGAGCGGCCTGCCACGGCGACGTCGGCGCCCGCCTCTGCCAGCGCGACGGCGATGGCTTGGCCGATGCCGGTGTTGGCGCCGGTGACGAGCGCGGTCTTGCCCGTCAGGTCGAAGGATATTGCCATGATACCATCTCGCCACTGCGGGCGCCGTCACGCGTGTAGCGTGCGGCGCCCCTGATTATTCGTCGTTGCCTTCGGTGCGGGGCCAGTTCCTACTGGAGCTGGCAGATGTCCAGCACGTTCATGTCGGTGTAGTCGAGGTTCTCGCCGCCCATCGCCCAGATGAACGCATACTTCTTGGTGCCCGAACCCATGTGGATCGACCACGGCGGGCTGATGACGGCCTCTTCGTTGGCGATCACGATGTGACGCATCTGGTCGGGCTCGCCCATGTAGTGGAAGATGCGGTCGTTCTCTTCGGGCAGCTCGAAGTACAGGTAGATTTCCGAGCGGCGGTCGTGGAGGTGCGGCGGCATCGTGTTCCAAACCGAGCCTTCTTCCAGCACGGTCAGGCCGAGCAGCAGCTGCGCGCTCTCGCACACGCCGGGGATCACCAGCTGGTAGATCGTGCGCTGGTTAGAATTGGCGAGGTCGCCGCGCGCCAGCGGGTTGGCCTGATCGAGCGTGATATGCTTGATCGGCAGCGCCTTGTGAGCGGGAACCGAGGCGATGTAGAAGCGCGCGCCCTCACCCTCGAAGATCACCTCGTTCGTGCCCATGGGGACGTAGAGGCATTCCTTGTTCTTCATCTCGAAGCGCTGGCCGTCGACGGTGATCGCGCCCGGTCCGCCGATGTTGGTGATGCCCGCCTCGCGGCGCTCGAAGAAGGACTTGCCCTCTGCGCTCTTGGGCACGGTCTGCAGCGGCAGGGCAAGCGGCTCAGCGCCCGGAACCGCGCCGCCGATGATGAAGCGCTCGTTGTGCGAGTAGTTGAGGTTGACCTCGCCGGCCTTGAACATGCCGGTGACCAGGTAGCGGTCGCGCAGTTCTTCATTGGAGACACACTCCATCATGTCCGGATGGGTGGCGTGGTACGTCTTGCAGAACACTGTGAACTCTCCCGTTCAGGTCTTGGCGGCATTCGTATCCGCTTTAGGTAACCGGTGTCAACGAGGTTTCAAAGACGTTTCAAAACTCGTCATCCCAGCGAAGGCTGGGACCGCTGGCTGTCTTTAGGCGCGCGTTTGCTGCGGGGGCTTCGACAAGCTCAGCCTGAGCGGGATCGGGAGGTTTACTCTACCTCCGCTCACCCTGAGCTTGTCGAAGCC
>NZ_BAAILP010000163.1:0-1519 GCF_054589055.1 Novosphingobium sp. 11B
GCCCCCACCCGGCCACCCATAGGGTACTATCGTTGGGTGGCCGGGTGGGGGCGCGGGCCGGTGCCGCCTCTCGCTAAAAAAGAAGAGGATCTGCCTCGATGAACAAGATCTACCCCAGTGCGGAGGCCGCGCTGGAAGGCGTGCTCAAGGACGGCCTGCTGATCGCCAGTGGCGGTTTCGGGCTTTGCGGCATCCCTGAAAGGCTGCTCGACGCGATCCGCGATGCGGGCGTGAAGGACCTGACGTTCGCCTCGAACAATGCCGGCATCGACAACGAAGGCATCGGCAAGCTGCTGCGCACCAAGCAGGTGAAGAAGATGATCTCGTCCTACGTGGGCGAGAACAAGGAATTCGAACGCCAGTACCTCGCCGGTGAACTCGAGGTCGAGTTCTGCCCGCAAGGCACGCTGGCCGAGCGCATGCGCGCGGGCGGCGCGGGCATTCCGGGCTTCTACACCAAGACCGGCGTGGGCACGCAAGTCGCCGAGGGCAAGGAAGTGAAGCAGTTCCGCGGCGAGGACTATATCCTCGAGGAAGGCATCTTCGCCGACCTGTCGATCGTCAAGGCGTGGAAGGCGGACGCAACCGGCAACGTCGTGTTCCGCAAGACCGCGCGCAACTTCAACGTCCCCGCCGCCACGTGCGGCAAGGTCTGCGTGGTCGAGGTGGAGGAGATCGTCCCCACCGGCTCGCTCGATCCGGACGCGATCCACCTGCCCGGCGTCTTCGTCCAGCGCATCGTCGTGGGCGCACCTTACGACAAGAAGATCGAGTTCACGACGACGCGTGAAAGGGAGGCCGTCTGATGCCCTGGAATCGTAACGAAATGGCCGCCCGCGCGGCGAAGGAACTGCAGGACGGGTTCTACGTGAACCTCGGCATCGGCATTCCGACGCTAGTGGCGAACTACGTGCCCGAGGACATCACCGTCACCCTGCAGAGCGAGAACGGCATGCTCGGCATCGGTCCGTTTCCCTACCCGGACGAGGTCGATCCCGATCTCATCAATGCGGGCAAGCAGACCATCAGCGAACTGCCGCACTCGGCCTATTTCGACAGCGCCACCAGCTTCGGCATGATCCGCGGCGGGCACATCGACCTGACGGTGCTGGGCGCTATGGAAGTGGCCGAGAACGGCGACATCGCCAACTGGATGATCCCCGGCAAGATGATCAAGGGCATGGGCGGCGCCATGGACCTCGTCGCGGGCGTGAAGAAGATCATCGTCGTCATGGAGCACACCTCAAAGAACGGCGATCCCAAGCTCATCCCCGCCTGCACCCTGCCGCTGACGGGCGTGGGCGTGGTGGACATGGTGATCACCGACCTCGCGGTGTTCCAGCGTCCGGATCACGACAGCCCGTTCAGGCTGATCGAACTCGCGCCCGGCGTGACGGCCGAGGAAGTCGCCGCGAAGACGACGGCGCATTACGTGAGCTGACCGCGGGAAGGCCCACCCCCGACCCCTCCCGCAAGCGGGAGGGGAGAAGAACGACCAAGCCCTCCCGCTTGCGGGAGG
>NZ_BAAILP010000163.1:1671-9177 GCF_054589055.1 Novosphingobium sp. 11B
GATCACGCTATCCCTCGCGCACTCTTCGCAAGGGACCATCCATGACTTACACCCTCATCACCGCGAACCGGAACTATTCGAGCTGGTCGCTGCGCCCGTGGGTGCTGATGAAGGCGCTCGCCATCCCGTTCGAGGATGAGCTTGAGCCCTTCACCATGCCGGTGAACTACGACGCGTTCCGCAGCTTTTCCCCCACCGGCCAGGTGCCCGCTCTGATCGACGAGGAGCGTACCGTGTGGGATTCGCTCGGCATCACGCTCTATCTCGCCGACCGCCATCCCACCGTCTGGCCCAAGGCCCCGGACGCCCGCGCCTTCGCCCAGAGCGCGGTATGCGAGATGCACGCGGGCTTCTCCGCCTTGCGCAATGTGTGCACGATGAACGTGGGCGTGCGCGTGAAGCTGCGGCCGATGAGCGGCGCGCTGGTGCGCGAGATCCACCGCCTGCGCGAGATGTTCGAGGAAGGGCTGGACCGCTTCGGCGGCCCCTGGCTGGCAGGCGCCGAGTTCACCGCCATCGATGCCTTCTACGCGCCGGTTGCCTTCCGCATCCGCACGTATGGCCTCGACGTCGGCGGCGGGCAGGCCTGGGTCGATGCGATGCTCGCCCATCCCGCCATGCGCCAGTGGGAGGAGGAAGCCCTCGCCGAGACCTGGCGCGAGGAAAGCCACGAGGCTGAACTGGCCGAAGCCGGCGCGATCATCGCCGACTACCGCGCCCCTGCCTGATCCCATGCGCATCCTGCTGACGGGCTCTTCCGGCTGGCTGGGTCGGCATCTGGCACCGCTGCTGGCCTTGCGCAGGCACGAGGTGATCGGCCTCGACGTGGCGACGGGCGCTGCGACGACGGTGCTGGGTTCGGTGGCGGACCGCGCGCTGGTGTTCCGCACCGTCGCGGACCACGGGATCGAGGCGGTGATCCACTCGGGCGCTCTGCACAAGCCGGACATCGCGCGCTTCGGGCGGCAGGCCTTCGTCGACGTCAATGTGACGGGCACGCTCAACCTGCTGGAAGCGGCGATGGATGCGGGACACGCGCGCTTCGTGTTCACTTCGACCACCTCGCTGATGGTTCGCGACGACGTGCGCGCCGGGGCGGGCGAGCATGGTGCTTGGTGGATGGACGAGGCGTTCGGCCCGCTCGCTCCGCGCAACGTCTACGGCGTGACCAAGCGCACGGCCGAGGACTTGTGCCGCCTGATCGCGCACGAAAGCGGCATGGCCGTGGCGATCCTGCGCACCGGGCGCTTCTTTCCCGAGGATGACGACACCCATGTCGTCCCCTCCGGCCCCAACCTCAAGGCGAACGAGTTCCTCAACCGCCGCCTGACCGTTGGCGACGCCGCGCTCGCCCACCTTGCCGCGCTGGAGCGGATCGAGGGGTGCGAGACTTTCGTGCTCTCCGCCCCGCCGCCTTTCGCGCGCGAGGATGCAGCGGAACTGGCCCGCGATGCGCGCGCCGTGATCGCCCGTTACCATCCCGATGCTGCCGACCTCTACGCCCGCGCGGGCTGGGTTCTGCCCGAGCGGATCGAGCGCGTCTACGATCCCGCCAAGGCCGCGCGCCTGCTCGGCTGGCGTGCCGAAACCGATTTCGCCGCGATCCTCACCGCCCTGCGCGGCGGCACGGAGATGCCCTTCGCGCATGACCCGGAGTGGATTTCTCCGGTCCTCGGCGGTTTGCCTGCATAGTCTTGCGGCGGTCATCCAGTCGTGCGCATAACTCGCCCGAACTCTAATGGGAGAACATCCAATGGCCGACCTCGCCTCCATCCCGCTCACCCGCATTGACGGCAAGCCCGACACCCTCGGCGATCACGCCGGCAAGGTGCTGCTGGTGGTCAACGTCGCGTCCAAGTGCGGCCTCACCCCGCAGTACGAGGGCCTCGAGGCGATCTACGGCGAATACAAGGACAAGGGCTTCGAGGTGCTGGGCTTCCCGGCCAACGACTTCGGCGCGCAGGAGCCCGGCACGCATGAGGAAATCGCCGAGTTCTGCTCGATCAACTACGGCGTCTCGTTCCCGCTCTTCGCCAAGGCCGACGTTACCGGCGAGGCCAAGCAGCCGCTTTACGCCGCGCTGACCGAGGCGGTGCCCACCAAGCAGGGCGACGTCGAGGGCATGAAGGAGAAGTTCAAGGGCTACGGCATGACCCCGAACGACGACCCCGAAGTGCTGTGGAACTTCGAGAAGTTCCTGATCGCGCGCGACGGTTCGGTCGCTGGTCGCTTTGCACCGGGCACCGCGCCGCAGGACCCGCTGCTGGTGGGTGCGATCGAGGCTGAACTGGCGAAGTAAGCGGAAGGAAGCCCACCCCCAGCCCCTCCCGCAAGCGGGAGGGGAGAAGAGGGGAGCGCCCTCCCGCTTGCGGGAGGGGCGGGAGGCTTGGCAGCTTGCTGCTTAGCCGGACGGGGTGGGCCGAAAGCCCGCCCCTCAATCCCCCACCAGCACGAACGCAGCCCACGTCGCAGGATGCGCCCCGCCCGGCACGTCGTGTGCCTTCAGCACCTCGACTTGCGCGCGCCGCAGCGCCTCCGCCCGCGAAACCTTGCCATGCGCTCCTTCGAGCGTGCGCAGCGTCAGCCGTCCGGCCACGTCGTCGCGCACCGGCCAGTGCGAGAGCAGCAGCGCCCGCGATCCCGCCGAGATGAAGGCCCGGGCGAGCCCCGAATAGGTCGGCGCATTCTCGCTGTCGCCCGCGCCGGTGTCGCAGGCGGAGAGGATCACCCAGTCCGCATCGAGGCGCAGCCGCGCAATCTCCGAGGCGGTCAGCAGCCCGTCGTCGAGGGGCGTCGCGAGCTTGGGCGGGGTCATGACGAGGGCCGGCTCCACCAGGCCCCGCAAGCCTCCGCCGACGAGGCCGTGCGTCGCAAAGGCGATCACCCGCGCCTGGTCGAGAGGGGCCTGCTTTACCGCCGCCTCGGTTGCCTGCGGGCCGATCAGGAGCTGGCTGTCGCCCGCGAAGTGACTGGCCATGGTGCGCAGTTCACGCTCGGCATCGGGCAGGCTGCCGAGCCGGGCAAGCGATTCCACGCTGACGTCGCCCACTTTGAGCGCCGAGGCGGATCGCGTCGCCAGCATGGTCGGCGGTCCCAGCAGAGGGGCGCCGATGCCCGCGAAGGTGGCTGTTCCCTTTCCTGTCTCCGCCTGCCGGGGCAGGGGATCGGCGCGGATCATCACGCTGGTGGCAAGATCGCGGGCCAGCCAATGCGTATTGCGCAGAGCCTGAGGATCGGTGTCCGCGCCCTCGGGCGTGCGCGTCACCAGTGCAGCGAAAGGCAGGGTGGCAAGGCTGCCGGGGGCGAGGATTTCCAGTTCGCGCACCGATCGCAGCGCCTTGCGGACAGGGGCCGGGAAGATCAGGCGAAACAGTTCGAACGCCGCCTGCCGGTCGAACCCGGCACGGCCTTCGTCGAGCAGGCCGTTCTCGATCGAGGCGCGCAGGCGCTGCTGCAGCTGCATCAGGTGCCGCCCCGAGACCTCGGCATCGCCCGAGACGACACCATCATGCGAGACCAGCTGGGTCACCAGACCGCCTTCGTCGGCGCCGACGAGCAGCAGCGCCTGCCCGCGCTTCAGCCGGGCGCGGGCATCGGCGAGGCGCGCGGGCTCGACGGCGGTGAGCGAACGGTAGCCCGGCACCAGAGCGGCAAGGCGCGCGTCCGCTTCGCGCGCACGCGCATCGCTTTCGGCGACTTTTGCTTCGAGGTCTGCGATGATGGCGCGATCCCCGGCGATCAGCGCGCGGTCGAGGCGCTTGCGCAGCTGTCGCCCCTCTGCCGCGAGGGTGAGGTAGCTGCGGATCGCCTCGCGCGCCTCGGGGCCATAGTCGTCCCGAAGCGCGGCGAGCGAAGAGAAGGCCCCCTGCAGGTCGCCAAGGTTGGCCATCTGCAAGGCGTCGAAGGCGCGGTCCGGCGCATCGGTGTCGATGGCGATGCGGGCCAGTTGCATGAAGGCGGCGCGCGATTCGGCTGCCATCGTCACGACGTCGCGCCGGGCGGTAGCGCGGTCGAGCAGGCGGGTCCGCAGCGGCGCCAGCGCGTCGGTCAGGGTGGCCAGAGCCTCGGCATTGCGACCCTCCCTGACGGCGATGCGGGCGGCCAGCGACGCTGCGGTGAAGCGCCGCTTGTTCGTCGGCCCGGTCCCGGCGAGGAAGCCCTTGCGCGCATGATCGAGCAGGGGCCGGGCCTCGTCCACCCGCCCGGCGCTGACGAGCGCGGAGGCGAGGTTGTACTCGGCGGTCAGCACCGCCAGGTCTTCCGGCGAAGCGGAATAGCGGCGGGCTACGGCCAGCGCCTTTTCGCGCAGGGCCAGGCCGCGCGTCTGGTCGCCCTCCCACTGGGCCATGCGCGCCTGCTGCCCGATCATGGTGGCGAGGCTGTTGGCCTGGATGCGATCGGGGTTGCCCTCGAAGATCGCCACCGCCTTGTCGTAGAGCGGCCCGGCTTCCGCGCGCATTCCTGCATTGTCGAGCGCGAAGGCGAGGGCGTGGAGCGAGAGCGCCAGCTTCGGGTCGTTGGCGGGCAGGATCGCGCGGCGCTTTTCAAGGGCTGCACGCAGGATCGGGATCGCCTGCGCGTACTGGTCGGTCTCGGCGAGGATCGCGCCCAGTTGCTGCACGGCCTGCACGCGCACGCGGTGGTTTTCGGGCAAGTGTGCTTCGGCCCATGCCAGCGCTTCGCGCGCGGTGAGAATTGCGCTGTCGCCGTCGGAAACGTTGAGCTGCAGCGCGCTGAGGCTGATGCCGTATTCGGCCGGGCCGTCGAGGTTCTCCCCGGTGGCCAGTGCGTGGGCGCGGGCGATCGCCAGCGCCTCGGCGATCTTGGGAATGGCCGCCCCTTGCGCGCCGCGCAGGTAGTCGAGCAAGGCCATGCCGTAGAGCGCTTCGGCATATTCGGGGCTTTGACGGCCGCCCAGTTTTTCGGCGAGGTTCAGTGCACGGGCGGTATAGTCCTGCGCCTCGTCCAGCTGGCCCAGGGCGCCGAGTTCCGAGCCGATATGCAGCAGCAGGCTGGCCCGCTCGGGCGTGAGCGGGGCCTTGCGGGCGGTGAGGCCGGTATCGACGGCGCGCAGCAGCGTCAGCGCCTCCTCGGTCCGGTCCAGCGAGGAGAGTGCCCTCGCCTTCACCGCCTGCGCATAGAGCAGGTCCACCGGATCGACGCGTGGCGCGGTTCCCGCGCGGGCGAGCACCGCATCGACGTGGCGCAGCGCCGCTTCGGGATCGCCGCCGGTATCGTAGCCGCGCAAGTCGCGCAGTTCCGAGGGCGAAGGGGCTGTCGGTGTTGCCGCAAGGACCGGTGCGGGGGCGGTAACTGTGAGCACCGCCGCCAGGAGACCCCTCAGAACACCCGCGCACCGCGCCTCTTGCATGCCTGTCTCTGTTCCCGAGGACCAAACCTGTCCCGGCGCCGAAGCCTCCGCGCCAAGATGTTCAGGGGACGCGTTTTTTCGCCGTAATGCAATTCACAAGTGCTGTCATATCGCAGGTTGCAGTCCTTTAATCGGACCCTGTCGCCACGGGCCTTGCAGGGTCGGCTATCCACTCGCTCCAGGAGCCGGGATAGAGCCGTCCGGCGGGCAATCCCGCCACCGCCATGGCCAGCGCGTTGTGGCAGGCGGTCACGCCCGAGCCGCACTGGAGGATCGCCGGGGCCTCGCCCAGCAATGCGATAAATTCGGAGGCGAGTTCCCCGGCCGGGCGGAAACGGCCGTCGGCACCGAGGTTGTCGCGGAAGAAACGGTTGCGCGCGCCCGGGATATGCCCGGCCACCGGATCGAGCGGATTGGGGGTGCCGGCAAAGCGCGACGGATCGCGGGCGTCCAGCACTTTCGCGGCGCGCGTGTCGATGTTCGCGCGGACTTCGGCCGCGTTTACGGGGCCGGGCACGAGAGGATCGCCCGGCTCGAAATCGCCCGAGGCGGCGACTTGCGGGGTGCTCGTCTCCAGCGGCAGTCCGGCATCGACCCAGGCGGGCTTGCCGCCGTCGAGCACCGCGACGGGGGCGTGGCCCAGCCAGCGCAGCAACCACCACAGCCGCGCCGCCCAGGCACCGCCGTTGCTGTCGTAGGCGACGACCTGCTGGCCCTTGCGCAGTCCCTGCGCGCGCAGCCAGGCGACCATCGCCACGGGGGCGGGAAGCGGGTGCCGACCGTTGCTGCCGTCGGGCGGGGAGGCGAGGTCCTCGTCGAGATGGGCGTAGCGCGCGCCGGGGATATGGCCCTTCAGATAAATGTCATGCCCCTTGTCCGGAGCGCCGAGTTCGAATTCGCAATCGAAGATCAGTACGTCCGCGCCTGACGCGAGCATGTCCTTGAGCGCGTCGACCGCGATCAACGTTTCATAAGTCATCGTTGTCCTTGCCCTGTGGGCCACTGGAAATGTGTTGTGGTGAACGCAGGGACAATAGGCGTGACGAACACTATATGTCGATTGCTTAGATGTTACTTCGCATGTCGTTCGTCGAAAGAAGTCACGTGTCGAACAGGTGCATGTGGCGGGCTGACGGATAGGCGCGAAGGCTCGACGCAGGGACTGGATCGGGGTTTGCATTGCCGTCGTCCCGAACAGGCACGGGACGACCTGTGACGTCGCCGTGGCGGATTCTGCTTCTCTGCCACCAAGCACTGCTTCTGCGTGGCGCAATTCCCGGTAATCCTGCGCGCAAATCTTCGGGAGAGAATGCATGACGTATCGTGTTGCCATCGTCACCGGGGCCGCTGCCGGGATCGGCGCGGCCTGCTCGAAGCGGCTGGCGCAGGACGGCATCGCGGTGGGCGTGCTCGATCTCGACGAGGCGCGCTGCGCGGATACGGTGAAGGCGATCAGGGATGCGGGCGGCACCGCCATCGCGCTGGGCGCCGACATCTCCAACCGCGAACAGGCTGCCGCCGCCGTGGAGAAGTGCCGCGATGCGCTGGGGCCGATCTCGATCCTGGTCAACAACGCGGGCGTGACCGATTTCACGCCGTTCGAGGAACTGACCGACGAGCGCTGGGACTTCGTCTATGCGATCAACGTGCGCGGGCCGATGGTGATGACGCAGCTGGTCATCAAGGACATGAAGCACGCCGGCTGGGGGCGGATCGTCAACGTCTCGTCCTCATCGGCGCAGACCGGCGCGCTCAACATGATCTGCTATTCCTCGTCGAAGGGCGCGGTGGTGACGATGACGCGCTCCATGGCGCAGGAATTCGGGCCTTACGGGATTACCGTGAACAACATCCCGCCCGGATCGGTGATGGGCACGATCATGTCCGAGGCCAACCGCGAGCGCTTCCAGGTCCCGACCGAAGTGCTGCTCCAGTCCATCCCGGTACGCCGCATGGGCGAGCCCGCCGATATCGCGAATGCCTGCGCATGGCTGTGCCACGAGGCTTCGGGCTACGTCACCGGGCAGACCATCGGCGTCAACGGCGGCCGCGTGGTGAGCTGAGTCCTCGTCATTGCGAGCGCAGCGAAGCAATCCAGTGCGGTTTACGCGGCCCTGGATTGCTTCGCTGCGCTC
>NZ_BAAILP010000164.1:0-5628 GCF_054589055.1 Novosphingobium sp. 11B
CGAAGGCTGGGACCGCTATCGGTCTTTAGGCGCGAACCGTCGTGAGAAGGATTACCACGCCAAGTGGGCTGTTCGCGGCCAGCGGTCCCAGCTTTCGCTGGGATGACGGTTCGATTATGCTCCGATTGTCCGCTGCTTATCCACAGGGGTTTCAACAGAATCGGGCACAGCGTCCCTCACCGCCGAATCAGCGGTAGTCGAAACCGCCCTTCGGCTGGATCTTGAGCGAATTCTGCTGCAGCGCCGTCATCAGGTACGAGCCGACGAGCAGCGGGAACTCCAGCATCTGCTTCTCGTCCCAGCTTTTCGCCAGCGTCGCCCATGTCGAATCGCTCAGGCAGTGGTCGGCGACCAGTTCCTCCACGCCGCGCAGGACCGCCGATTCGTGCTCGGTCCAGCCGGGCGCGGCGGAGCCTTCCAGCACGCGCTCGATTTCCTCGGCCGTGACCCCGAAGGCCTTGCCGATATCGACGTGCTCGCTCCATTCGAAGGGCGCGCGGGCGAGCCAGGCAAGGCGCAGGACTGCCAGTTCACGATCGCGCCCGGGAATCGCGCCCTTCGCCAGTTCGATGCCGAGCACCATCTGGCCCTTGAACATGCCCGGATGGCGCAAGGTGATGAGGCTGACGTCGGGGAAGGGGCGGCTGTCGGGGATGGAGAACGCGGCGCGGATGACCTGGACCTGCTCCATGCCCTCGGGGGTGACGTCCTCCAGCCGCAGCGGCGCGTAGCGTGGGCCATTGGCGACGGTCTGCGCCATGCGCGCGTCGGCGTCGAAGTCGTACTTGCCGGTGATCGGTTCGGGCATTCGGGTTCCTCTTATCAAGCGGCCCACTGGTCCATGTGGTTCAGGTAATCGGCGAAGCGTGCGCGCACGGCCTGCGGGTCGAGGCCGAAGCGGGCGGAATCGGGCTTGGCCATGCGCTCGGCGGCGGTGTTGCTCTCCCACCATGTGGCCATGGCCTGCGCGAAGGCGGGCGAGACCGTCTCGCCCAGCCAGTCGTAAAGGCGGCGCACTTCGCCGAGCGGGTCGGCCTGCATGGCGCGGAAGTGGATGTCGAAGAAACGATGGTCGTTGCCGGCCTCGCGAAAGGCGATGGCGCGGGTCATCGCCTCCGACCAGCACTGGACGTTGAGTTCGCCGATGTAGGCATGGTCGACGTGGTCGGTGAACTTGCCGATGATCTCGGCATAGACGGTTGCGACCGAGAGCATCACGTCGGTCGGATCACGGTGCGTCATCACGAAACGCGCGTCGGGATAGGCAGCGTCGAGCGCATCCAGATAGAGCATGTGCGTCGGCGCCTTGAGGCGCCATGGCCGCGCGGGCTCACCCCACTGCAGGAGCCTTAGGGTACGCTTATGGTACGCGTAGGTGCCGCTGTGTGCCGTCTCCAGCAGCCACTGCGAGTAACTGGGCACCTGGGCGAAGGCTTGGAAGATCTGGCTGCGGAAATCGAGCGCCATGAGATCCTGGCACTCCATGGCGCCGTCGATTCCGGAAGGCGTGCGGCTGCCGCCCTTCAGCGTCTCGTCTGCGGCGCTGGCCGAGGCGCCCCGGCGCGGGTCCGGTCCCTCGACCGTCGAAGGCGGCGGGCAGGGCTGCGAACTCTCCCAGACCCGCAGGTAACGCACCTCCGGATCGCTGGAGAGCAGGTAGGACAGCGCCGAGGAACCCGTGCGCGGCAGGCTGACCCCGAACAGGGGGCTGCGAATGTCCTCGTCGTCGATCTCGGGGTGGCGGGCGTACCAATCCTCGATCATCAGACGCTGGCGCAAGTGCAGCAGGATGCGGTCGCGCAGCGCATGCTCCCCGGTCGAGGTAAGCCGCGCCTCGGTGTTCAGCGCCAGGACCAGCCGTTCGAGGCCCTCGCGAAAACCGTCATCGCCGAAATCAGCGAGCCCGGTCTGGCCTTGCGCGTCGGCCATCAACTTTGTGGCGGTTTCCATGGCGCTCTCCCCTCGGTGGGCCGATGTACTCGGCTCGGGGAGGCACTATGCGCGGGGTCGGAGAGAGCGCCAAACGCTGCGGCGATTTCGCCTCGTCGTCCCGGATCAAGTTCGGGACGACGTCAGCCGCGCGAGGCTCTGACCGCAGCCCCGCCCGCGAACGGCGCGATGGCGATCAGCACGAGGCTGGCGGCGGCAGTGAGGGCAAGGCCGCTCTCGCCGCCGGTGCCGAGGCTTCCCGCGCCGAAGATCAGCACCGGGATGGCCATCGGGATGACCAGAAGGCCCGAAAGCGCCGCGCCTCCGCGCAGGCCGGACGTCAGTGCCGCCACCGTCACGCCGAGCGCCGCAAGGCCGGGAGTTCCCGCCAGCAGGCCGATCTCGACGATGCGCAGGCTATGGCCGTCCAGCCCCAGCAGGGCGGCGGCGGGAAGGGCGGCGAGCATCAGCGGCGGACCGAAGCTCAGCCAGTGGGCGAGCACGCGCACCGCGATCACCAGTTCCTCGGAGATGCCGCGCAAGGCCCACTGGTCGAACAGGCCCTGTTCGATGTCGGGTTCGACCAGGCGGTCCAGCGGCAGGATCGCGGCGAGCAGCGCGGCGACCCAGATCACCCCGCCGCCGGTCTTCGCCAGCAACGGCGCGTCCGGCCCGACCGCGAAGGGGTAGAGCATCGACACCGAGAGGAAGAACAGCACCGGCAGCAGCGCCCCGCCACCGCGCCCGCCGAGCAGCAGCCGCGCAAGGTCGCGGCGCAGCAGCGCCATGACCCGGCTCACGCGGCGAATTCCGAGAGGTGGAGCGTGCGCAGGACCGGCAGGCGGAAAGGCTGGTGCGAGGCAATCACCGCCACGCCGCCGCTCGCGCAGTGCTCGGCGGTGATGGCCTCGGCGAGTTCGACGGCGTGCCCGTCGAGGCCGTTGAGCGGTTCGTCCAGCAGCCAGACATTCGCCCCCTGGCCCAGCAGACGCGCAAAGGCGGCGCGCTTCTTCTGCCCGGTGGAGAGGTAGCGCACCGGCACGTCGAGCAGCGTGGTGAGGCCGAGCCGCCTGAGATGGTCCTCCCCGCCCGCTCCGTCGAGCCGGTGCCAGAATGCCAGCGCGCGGCCCAGCGGCAGTGCCGGATCGAGGGCGGGGCGCTCGTCGAGCAGGCCGACGGCGCCGTCTACCGCGACGGTGCCTTCGAACGCGGGCGCCAGTCCGGCGAGAATGCGCAGCAGGCTCGACTTGCCGATACCGTTGTGGCCGGCGATCTGCATGGCCTCGCCTTTGCCAAGCGCGAGCGAAAGCCCGGCAAACAGCAACCTGTCGCCCCGACGGCACGCGAGATCGGTTGCGCTGACCACTGCCCCTTGCATGGGGGGGAGCCTTAGGGGAAACGCTGCGGGCTGCCAAGGAGACCGAAATGGCTATTGTTCGCCTCACCGACGCCCAGCGCGACGCTGCGCTCGCCGAATTGCCGCGCTGGAACTTGCGGGCCGACGGCCTCGCCATCGAAGCCGAGCTTAAATTCGGCGATTTCAACGAGGCGTTCGGCTTCATGACCCGCGTGGCGATCTATGCCGACAAGGCCGACCACCACCCGGAGTGGTTCAACGTCTATTCCACCGTGCGTGTCACGCTGACCACGCATGATGCCGATGGCCTCAGCGAAAGGGACGTGGCGATGGCGCGTTTCATCGACAGTATTGCCTGAAGTCGCGGGTGCCGTCCGCCTCTCGTATCGGGCGGGTGGTCAGCAGTGCTGTCGATTTTACGGGGCGTGTCTCGCGATGCTGCACTATTCGTGAAAATCCAAAAGGTTGCATCATGAAGAAAAAAATATAATGCTCGTGGGGCTCGCTACTCGTTGAATCGACCTGCGAACCGGCGAAGCAATGCTGGCCAGATATAGTGATCGATAGTCCCGGGGCATGATCGGATGCTTGCCGGGACACAGTCTGCAACGGTTCGTCGCACGTTGCTCTCCCATTACCGGCCTCGCGCTGCTGTTGCGGCGCGCGTTCATCTGCCCGCAAGGTGAACCTGAACACGCAGAACATCCATGGTGATCAGGTGTCGCTCCGCCGCACATCTTACGAAGCTGAATGGACGGGTTCCGGCAACCCGGGGCGCTTTCAAGCGCTAGGTGGCCGGACGAGAAAAGCTGCGACCCCGCAGGCCCGATTGGTCGTGTTTGAAGGAGTAACGCAATGAGTGTCATTTCAAAGAGCCCCCGGTTCCTCCTGATGGCTGCCCTGCTGGGCGGCGCCGCGTCGGTCAGCGTTTCGGCGCAGGATTCCGATCTCGCGGTACAGGTAACCGACACCAGCCCCGAAATGGTCAAGGGGCCGGAAGTAAAGGGCATCATCTCCGCACGTAGCGGTGACCGTATGCAGGTCACTTCGGACGACGGCACCAAGACGGTTGTGACCATCAACGATGCCACCAAGATCAAGGCCAGCAGCGGCTTCCTGGGTCTAGGCGGCAGCCGCATCGCCGCGACTTCGCTGCTCAACGGCATTCCGGTCGAGGTCGAGACGCTGCAGGGCGGCGGCGGTCTGCTTGCCAGCAAGATCGATCTGAAGGGCAAGGACTTCAAGACCGCCAAGATGATCCACAACGGCACCGACCAGCGCTTCGCCTCGAACGAGGCGGCCACCGAAGGTCTGAAGGCCCGCATGGGTGACATCGACAAGTACAACATCAAGGGCACGACCAACGTGAACTTCGACACCGGCGTGTCCAAGCTGTCGCCGGAAGCGAAGGCGAACCTGTGTCAGGCTGCGACCCAGGCGGAAGGCATGGACAATGCCCTCCTGCTCGTCGTCGGCTACACCGATTCGACCGGTCCTGAGGAAGTGAACCAGGTGCTCAGCGAGAAGCGCGCCAGCGCAGTGGTCAATTATCTGCAGCAGGCCTGCCACTGGAAGCCCTATCGCATGCTGACGCCGACCGGCATGTCGATGGCCGATCCGGTCGCTGACAATTCGACCGAGGAAGGCAAGGCGCAGAACCGCCGCGTGGCCGTGAACATCATGGTCAGCAAGGCCGTCGACGGCATCTGATAAAGTTGAGGGGTGGGCATCGCGCCTGCCCCTTTCTTTACGGCGTCAAAGCGCCGGATTGTTGTAGCAGTGCCAGGTGAAGATCGCCGCCGCCCCGCGATGCGGGCGCCAGACTTCGGCGAGTTCCCGCGTCTGTTTTTCGCTCGGCCGCTCCGGCAGGCCCAGCAGTTTCCCCAAGCCCACCTGCACCGCCAGATCGCCCGCCGGCCAGATGTCGGGGCGGCCTTCCGCGAAGAGCAGGTAGATTTCCGCCGACCAGCGGCCGATCCCCTTGATCTGCACGAGATGCGCGATCGCTTCCTCATCGTCGGCGGGAAGACTGTCGAAGTCGAGGCTACCCGCCACCACCAATTCGCACAGCGAGCGCGCATAGCCCTGTTTCTGGCGCGACAGGCCGCAGCCGCGCAGCGCGTCGAACTCGGCCGCCAGCAGCGCTTCGGGGGCCATCGTCTCGCCCAGCAGCGCCTCCAGCCTGTTCCATACCGAGGCGGCGGCGGCGACGCTCACCTGCTGGCCGACGATCGTGCGCAGCAGCGTCGCATAGCCGGTCGCGCGGATGCGCGGTTCGGGGTAGCCTGCAATTGCGATCGCGCGCGCGATCGCGGGTTCTTTCCCGGCGATGGCGTCGAGGC
>NZ_BAAILP010000164.1:5726-10295 GCF_054589055.1 Novosphingobium sp. 11B
AGTTCGTCTGCCGTCAAACCCATGATTTTCGCCACCTTGCAAAACGGGGTTGCAGCCTTTAGCAGCCTGCGGCAAGTCCGCATACAAAGACAATTACGATACAGGGCGTATCACAAGGGGAATCGAGAGCCATGCCGCAGATCATCGTCGTCAATCATGCTGGTGAAGAGAAGTCCGTAGACGCTGCCGAGGGGCGCACCCTGATGGAAGTGATCCGCGACGACGGCTTCGACGAACTGCTGGCGCTGTGCGGCGGCTGCTGCTCGTGCGCGACCTGCCATGTCTTCATCGACCCCGCCTTCGCCGACAAGCTGCCCGCGATGAGCGAAGACGAGAACGACCTGCTCGACAGCTCTGACCACCGCAACGAGACCTCGCGCCTGTCGTGCCAGGTGCCGGTTACTGCGGACCTGGAGGGCCTGCGCGTCACGATCGCGCCGGAAGACTGAGGGTAAATATGCGGGGCGCAGGCGCAAAACATTTGCGCCTGCCGCTTCGGCTTCCTAACTGTCGCGCCATGACCGCGACTTTGGCCACTGCCCCGCAACCCCGTGCTTCCACGCTCGACCTGATCGGCAATACCCCGCTGGTGCTCCTCGAAGGGCCGAGTGAGGCCGCCGGCTGCGAGATCTGGGGCAAGTGCGAATTCGCCAACCCCGGCGCCTCGGTGAAAGACCGCGCGGCCCTCTGGATCGTGCGCGACGCCGAGGAGAAGGGCCTGCTCGAGCCGGGCGGCACGATCGTCGAGGGAACGGCAGGCAACACCGGCATCGGCCTTGCGCTCGTCGCCAACGCGCTGGGCTACAAGACCGTCATCGTCATGCCCGAGACGCAGTCGCGCGAGAAGATGGACACGCTGCGCGCGCTCGGCGCCGAACTTGTGCTGGTCCCCGCCGCGCCGTTCTCCAACCCCGGCCACTTCGTCCACACCTCGCGCCGTTTGGCCGAGGAGACCGAAGGCGCGATCTGGGCCAACCAATTCGACAACATCGCCAACCGCAAGGCTCACATCGAATCGACCGCGCCCGAAATCTGGGAGCAGATGGGCGGCCGGATCGACGGCTTCACGTGCGCGGCGGGCACCGGCGGTACCATCGCGGGCACCGGCATGGGCCTGAAGGCCTTCGACGAGAACATCGTCGTCGCCCTGACCGACCCGCACGGCGCGGCGCTCTACAACTACTACGCCAACGGCGAACTCAAGGCCGAGGGCAACTCCGTCGCCGAGGGCATCGGCCAAGGCCGCATCACCGCCAACCTCGAAGGCGCGCCGATCGACACCCAGTTCCGCATCTCGGACGAGGACGGCCTCGAATGGGTTCGCCGCCTGCTGAGCGAGGAAGGGCTGTGCTTGGGGCTGTCGTCCGGCATCAACGTGGCGGGCGCGGTGGCGCTCGGCCGCAAGCTGGTCGAGGAAGGTCGCGAGGACCCGCGCGTCGCGACGATCCTGTGCGATACGGGTTTCCGCTACCTCTCTTCACTGTACAACGCCGAGTGGCTGGAGGCGAAGAATCTCCCCGTCTTCCCTTGGCTCACGAGGTGATGTAAACCTGTCACACACGGCAGGAAATCGTCCGCCCATATGATCGAGTCGCATTCTATTCTGGAACCCTTGCAGACGGCGCAGCACTTCGCGCCGCCCTCCGCCCGCGAACTGAGATCGCAGGCCGTCTATCGGCTGCAGATCGGGCTTTTCGGCCTCTGCGCGATGCTGCTGATCGTCGGCCTCGCCAACGTGATTCGCGACCGGATCCGGCTCACCGATACGGTCGATCCGATCCAGCAGGTGGTCGCGGTCGATGCCAAGCCGACCAAGGCCGCCAGTGATCCGCTCGCGGACATCGGCGTGGTCCCGGCGGCCGATCCCAGCCCTACGCCGACGCCTGCCCAGAATTCGGGCGCCTCGACGTCCCCGACGCCGGGTATGGACATGACCGGCTCACCCTCGGCGCAGACCGCGCCCTGACTCGTCCTTTCGGGGTTTCGTGCTGATGTGGCGGCGTGCAGCATCCCTGTTCGCCGTGGCCCTGCTCACCGCATGCGGGCAGGGCGCAGTGCCCCGGCCGCAAGGCGAGGAGGTGATCGGCCTCTACTCCAGCCTGCCCATCGCGTGGAACGAGAGCGAGGACATCAAGGGTCTTCTTGCCGACGACGGCGCGCCGCACTGGGCGCTGGAGGTCCTGCGTGCGCAAGGCCGCGTGATTCCGCTCGATACGCTGGCCAATGCGCAAGGCGTGCTGCCGCTGCCCGAGAATGGCGTGCTGGTGCTTGCCCAGCCGCGTCCACTGACGGCGCAGGAGAACGTCGCACTCGACACATGGGTGCGTGGGGGCGGGCGGGTGCTGCTGTTCGTGGACCCGATGCTCACCGTGCATTCCCGGTTCGGCCCCGGTGATCCCCGGCGGCCGCAGGACATCGCAATGCTCTCCCCGATCCTTGCGCGCTGGGGACTCGAGCTGCAGTTCGACGACACGCAGGAGGCCGGAGAGCGGCTGGAAGGCGGCATTCCCGTCAATCTTGCGGGCCGGTTCCAACCTTTGGGGAAATCCGGGGGCGGCTCGGGGAAAGCCGGGGATGCGGTTGCCGAGTGCCGAATCGAGGCGCGGGGATTGCTCGCCGACTGCGTCTCGGGGAAGGGGCGCATTCTTGCGCTGGCAGATGCGGCCGTGCTCGAAAATCCTGATGAATCGGCAGATTTGGCCGCCAGGCAGGCGCTTCTGGCCGATTTTCTGCATCGTCTCGCCAAGTAGCAACCCGCCGGGAATATTGGGGACGAACTCCCTGAAACCGGGGATGGCGCGGGATCAGCGCGGGAAAGAAGGAATCTTTCTGATTCTCAACGATATTGTGCGATAGCCGGCGCTCCGGATTCATGAAACGTTCCGCCACGGTTCGCCGCAAGTCCCACATTTCGGCGCAAAAGTGCCAGTTCATCCCCATATTTCCCTTTAATCCCCGACATTCCCGATATAGAACCACTGTCAATCGGAAAGGCTGATTCCTGCCGTGCCCGTCTCGGGTCACGGAAACCGGCGCGCATGCGTCGCCGGGCGAGGGGGTCTTCATGTTCCGGGACGGCAACTTAGGGGCGATTTCGGACAGTCATGGCGGGGCAGCCATACATCTACAGCGGACCGGGCTTCTCGCTTCTGCGCGACAAGAACCGCTTCGTGCTGCCCAAGGAGCTTCGCTCTCCCGTACGGGATTCGAGCGGCAAGGACGTTCTGTGCCTTGCCAAGCACGCCGACTGGAAGTGCCTCGTCGGTTTCGGCCTCTCCCGCGTCGAGGATTTCGAAACCCAGCTCGATGCCGAGCAGGTGCGTGCAGACACCGCCGGCAAGCCCTTCAATCGCGATAGCCGCGCGATGCAGCTCTACAACTTCCAGCAGGTGCCCTTCGACGGCAGCGGCCGCTTCACCATGCCCGAGGCGCTCGCCGGTCTCGCCGCGGTGGGGGAGCAGCTGTTCTTCCAGGGCATCGGCCGCACCGGCATCCTGATCTGGAACCCCGAAGAACTCTACAAGCACGCCGACGACCCCGCGTTCGAGGCCGCCATCGCCACCTGCCGCTCGCTGCAGGAAGCCGAAATCGCAAAGGCCAAGAAGTCGTGAGTGCCCCCGGAATTCCCCATATCCCCGTGCTCCTTGAGGAGGTGGTCGCCGCCCTGAACCCCCGGGGCGGCGACCTCATCGTCGATGCGACGCTGGGTGCCGGTGGCTATACCCGCCGACTGCTCGACGAGGGCGCGACGGTGCATGCCTTCGACCGCGATCCCGATGCGATCGCCGCTGTGCAAAACAATCCGGGGAAATGGCCCGAACTCGCCAGCAATCCGCCGCGCCTCGTGTTGCACGCCCGCCGCTTCTCCGAAATGGTCGAAGGCCTTGGAGATGTGGGGGTCGACAAGGTTGACGGCGTGGTGATGGACATCGGCGTGTCCTCGATGCAGCTCGATCAGGCGGGGCGCGGGTTCGCGTTCGGTTCCGACGGCCCGCTCGACATGCGCATGAGCCAGGACGGCATGTCCGCCGCCGACTTCGTCAACGAAGCGGACGAGGCGCAGATCGCCGACGTGCTCTATCTCTACGGCGAGGAGCGCCAGTCGCGCCGTCTGGCCCGCGCCATCGTGGCCGCGCGGCCGCTGGAGACGACCGGCGACCTCGCCCGCGTGGTGCGCAAGGCGCTGGGCTACAATCCCGCCTACAAGGGCAGCAATGCGCCCAAGGATCCGGCGATCCGCACCTTCCAGGCGATCCGCATCCATGTGAACGGCGAACTGGACGAGCTGGACGCGGCGCTGGAGGCTTCCGAGACGCTGCTGCAGGGCGGCGGGCGGCTGGCGGTGGTGACGTTCCACAGCCTGGAAGACCGCAAGGTGAAGCGCTTCCTGCGCGATGCCAGCAGCGCCGGTCAGTCCACGTCGCGCCATCTGCCGCAGACGGCCACCGCGCCCGCACCTTTCGAGAAGGTGTCGAAGGGCGTGCGTCCCGGTGAGGCGGAACTGGAAGTGAACCCGCGTTCGCGCTCCGCCACGCTGCGCAGCGCGGTCCGTACAAGTACCCCCCCCAG
>NZ_BAAILP010000164.1:10414-38769 GCF_054589055.1 Novosphingobium sp. 11B
ATCCAAGCTCACCCGAGCCTTATGGCACCCCCGGCCGAAGGAAAGTCGCATGAACCTTACCAGTGATCGGATCCGATCGATCGGCTGGGTCTCGGTCCTCGTTGTCTGCTTTGCGGGCACCGTGGGCCTGACGCTGCGCGTGAACGCGGTAAAGAGCCAGGTCCACGATACCGACAAGAAGATCGTCTGGGTCAAGCGCGACATCGACTTCCTCCAGACCGAGTTCCAGACCCGCTCCAACCAGCAGGCGCTGCGCGACCTCAACGATCTGGAATTCGGCTACAAGGCGCCCACCGCCGGCCAGTACATCGAGGGCGAGCGCCAGTTGGCCGCGCTTGGCGTGCCCGCGGGCCCGGGCGCGCCTGCGCCCATCCGCTACGCCAATGCCGAAGTGCAGGGTGGCGCTTCGGGCGATGGTTCGAAGGGTGAGGGCGGCTCGCTCCTCGCTATGGTTTCGCCGGTCGCGGGGGCGACGGCGGCTGCGATCACCGACAAGCCCAAAGCGGAAACCCGCGACCCGGAGCGAGAGGCGATCGCGCGTGACGCCGCCGCGCTCGGCAAGCGTCTGGCCCGCATCGAAGTGGCGGAGGCTGCCCAGCAGTGAACGCCCCGGCGTTTCCCCTCGGGACGATCCCCACTACCGTCTCGGTCGGTCGCCGCCGTCTGGTGAACGTGCGCCAGCGCTCGCTGCTCACGGCGAAGGCGCGCATGCTGTGGATCCTGGCCGTCTTCATGCTGGTGACGGTGCTGGCGCTTTTCCGCATCGTCTATCTCGGCTTCACCGGCGTCGGCCCGCGTCAGGGCGATCTGGCCGACATGCTGATCCCCGCGCGCGGCGACATCGTCGACCGCAACGGCGTGCCGCTGGCCCGCGATTTCCGCGTCTATTCGCTCTGGTACAACCCCAAGGCGATGACCGAGGGTTCGGCGCTGATCCACTCGCCGGAAGAGGTGACCGCGGGCCTGCTGCGCATCTTCCCCGATCTCGACCGCGACGAAATCCTCGCCAAGCTGCGCGCAGGGAAACCTGCGTACCTCCGCAAGTCGCTGCTGCCCGAGGACGCGAACAAGGTCCACGCGTTGGGCGAACCGGCGCTGGAATTCCCGCTGGAGGCGACGCGCTTCTATCCGCAGGGGTCGATGGCGGCGCACGTGCTCGGCTATGTCGACAGCTACGGCAAGGGCAAGGTCGGCATGGAGGAGGCCTTCAACGACCAGCTCATCAGCCCCGAAGGCCGCACCGGCCACGCGACGCTGTCGATCGACTTCCGCGTCCAGAGCGCGCTGGAGGACGAACTGGCCCGCGCGATGCAGCTCAGCGCCGCCAAGGGCGCGGCGGGCGTGGTGCTCGACGTGGACAGCGGCGAGATTCTCGCGCTGGCCTCGCTGCCCTCGTTCGATCCGAACCACGTGAAGCCGACCGACATGGTGATCTCCGCCGAGGAAGCGCGCAACGGCGACGTGCCGCACGGTTTCAACCGCGTGACCAACCAGGTCTACGAACTGGGCTCCACCTTCAAGCCGATCACCGTGGCCGCCGCGCTCGACGCGGGCGTGGTGACCGATCTTGGCAAGCAGTGGCCCGCGACGCCGCTGCATGTCGGCCGCTTCACCATCCACGACCTGCACAACTACGGCGCCTCGCTGAACGTGCCGGAGACGCTGATCCATTCGTCCAACACGGTGACCGCGCGCATCGCCGACGAACTGGGCGGCGTGCGGCTCAAGAAGACGATGGAAGCGCTGGGCATGAACCAGCGGCCTTACGTGGAACTGCCCGCGAAGGGCTTCCCGATCTGGCCGCGCGGTGAGTGGCCGCGCCTGCGCACGATGACCGTCGCTTATGGTCACGGCATCGCGGTGACGCCGCTGCATCTGGCCTCGGCTTATGCGGCGCTGGTCAACGGCGGCATCTGGCGTCCGGCCACGCTCAAGAAGCTGGCCCCTGCCGACGTGCCCGCCGGTCGCCGCGTGTTCACTGCCGCCACTAGCGCCCGCGTGCGCCAGCTGCTGCGCATGATCGTGCAGTACGGCACCGGCCGCAAGGCGGACGCTCCGGGCTTCCGCGTCGGCGGCAAGACGGGTTCGGCCGAGAAGCCGGGCGTGGGCGGCTATCGCCATCACTCGCTGATCGCGACGTTCGCCTCGGCCTTCCCGATGGACAAGCCGCGCTACGTCGTCATCGCCATGATGGACGAGCCGCAGGGCACTGCCGCCACCTCGTATCAGCGCACCGCTGCGTGGAACGCCGCTCCGGTGATCCAGCGCGTGGTCCCGCGCATCGGGCCGCTGCTGGGCGTGATGCCGGACGAGACCCGCGATATCGACACTACCGATCTGCGCCCGCTGGTGCCGCAGGGGAGCGACGGAGAATGAAGCTTTCGGCCCTTTGTGCTGCTGCCGGACTGCCTGCGATTGACGGCGACGCCAACGTCACCGGCTTCGCGATCGACAGCCGCAAGGTCGCGCCGGGCACCGTGTTCGGCGCATTTCGCGGCACCAAGTTCAACGGCGAGGACTTCATCGCCGCCGCCGTGAAGGCGGGCGCGGTGGCGATCGTCGCGCATCCCGATGCGGTGGTCGAAGGCGCGATCCATTTCGCTGCCGAGGAACCGCGCCGCCTGTTCGCGCAACTGGCCGCGCCGTTCTTCGCGCCGGTGCCCGAGACGCTGGTGGCGGTGACCGGCACCAACGGCAAGACCTCCACCGTCGAGCTGACCCGCCAGCTGTGGCGCATGGCGGGCGAACGCGCTGCCTCGATCGGCACGCTGGGCGTGACGACGGGGGACGAAACCGTCTCCACCGGCCTGACCACGCCCGATATTGCGACCTTCCTCGCCAACCTCTCGGGGCTGGCGCGCGAGGGTGTCACGCATGTCGCCTACGAAGCGTCGAGCCACGGGTTGTCGCAGTTCCGCATTGAGGGGCCGCGCGTGATGGCGGGCGCCTTCACCAATCTCAGCCGTGATCACCTCGACTATCATGCGACGATGGACGAGTACTTCGCCGCGAAGATGCGTCTGTTCGACGAAGTCGTGGTTGACGGCGGCACGGTGGTCGTCTGGGCCGACGACGTGTGGTCAGACAAGGCGATCGAACATGCGAAGGCGCGCGGCCTCACGCTATTCACCGTAGGCGAGAAGGGTGAGGCGATCCGCCTCGTCAAGCGCACGCCCACGAGCCTCGGCCAGACGCTGGAGATCGAATATGCGGGCAAGGTCCGCAAGATCGACCTGCCGCTGATCGGCGCTTATCAGGCCGCGAACTCGCTGGTCGCCGCAGGTCTGGTGATCGCCAGCGGCGGCGATGCCGACGCGACGTTCGATGCGATGAAGCGCCTCGTCACCGTGCGTGGGCGGATCGAGCGGGCGGGTCTGAACACGAACGGCGCGCCGATCTACGTCGATTACGCGCATACGCCCGACGCGCTGGAAGCCGCCATCGCGGCGCTGCGGCCGCATGTGACGGGCAGGCTAATCGCCGTGTTCGGCGCGGGCGGCGATCGGGATCAGGGCAAGCGCCCGCAAATGGGCAAAGTGGCGAGCGCGGGGGCGGACCTCGCCATCGTCACCGACGACAATCCGCGCGGGGAAGACCCGGCGACCATCCGGGCGATGATCCTCACCGGAATGGAAGCGGGTGCGCGGGAAGTGGGCGACAGGCGCGAGGCGATTCGTCTTGCCGTCGCCGAGGCCGGTGCGGGGGACGTCGTCCTCATCGCCGGCAAGGGGCACGAACAGGGGCAGATCATCGGCAGCGGCGACAGTGTGCGCGTCCTGCCATTCGACGACGTCACCGTGGCCAGGGAAATGGCCGGTTCACTGGGAAGGTAGGACATGAACGCCATCACCCGGATCCTCGACTGGCCTGCCGCGCCGCTGGAGGACAATCCGCTGGTCCTGTGGGACGCAGACGCCATCGCGCGCGCGGTGAAAGGGGAGGCGAGCACGGACTTCACCGTCTCCGGCGTCGAGATCGACAGCCGCGATGTCCAGCCCGGCGACCTGTTCTTCGCGCTGAAGGGCGAGGCGATGGACGGCCACCGCTTCGTCGAGGCCGCCTTCGCCAAGGGCGCGGCGGCCGTGGTGGTGGACCGCCCGGTCGATGGCCCGCATATCCTCGTCGAGGACACGATGGAGGCGCTCGAACGCCTCGGCGCGGCGGCCCGCCTGCGCGCGCGTGGCCCGATCATCGGCGTCACCGGCTCGGTCGGCAAGACGGGCGTGAAGGAGATGATCTTCGCCGCGCTCGACCGCTCCAGCCGGGGGGACGCGCACCGTTCGGTCAAGAGCTACAACAACCACGTCGGCGTCCCGCTCAGCCTTGCCCGCATGCCCAGCCGCGCGCGCTACGGCATCTTCGAGATGGGCATGAACCACGCGGGCGAGATCGCCGCGCTGACCCGGCAGGTTCGCCCGAACGTCGCGCTCATCACCACGATCGCCCCCGCGCACATCGAGATGCTCGGTTCCGAAGAGGCCATCGCCGACGCCAAGGCGGAAATCTTCGAGGGACTGGAAGAAGGCGGAACCGCCGTCATCCCCGCCGACAGCCCGCACTTCCTGCGCCTGCGCGATGCGGCGCTGACCTTGGGGGCGAAGGTCGTGTCGTTCGGCAAGGCGGCGGATGCGGACGTGCGGCTGCTCGATGCGGTGCCCGCGATCGGTGGCGGCTCGCTCGTCACCATCGACATGGGCGACCGCCGCGTGTGCTACACCGTCGCCGCGCCCGGGGAGCATCAGGCGATCAACTCGCTGGCGGTTATGGCTGCGGTACGTGCCGTTAAGGGCGACTTGGGTGCCGCTGGGGTCGCGCTTGCCGAGATGGGCGGGCTGGCCGGTCGCGGTGCACGGATGGAGATCGATGTTGAGGGCGGCAAGGCCTTGCTGATCGACGAAAGCTACAACGCGAACCCCGCCTCGATGCGCGCCACGCTGGCTCAGCTGGGCCGCACGCCCGCCCATCGCCGGATCGCTGTTCTCGGCTCGATGAAGGAACTGGGCAGCCACGGTCCCGACTACCACGCGGGCCTCGCCGAACCGATCCGCGAGGCGGGTGTCGACTACGCGATTCTGGTCGGCGATGAGATGAGTGCTTTGGCGCAGGTACTTGGGGGGGAACTGGGGAAATCCGGGGCTTCCGGCCTTGGCAAACCGGTGGCATTCGCCCATTGCGCAAGTGTGCGGGAAGCTGTCGAAACCTTGCGCGCTTTCGGCCTCGAACGGGATGACGCTATCCTTGTGAAGGGCTCGAATTCGGTGGGTCTGGCAGCACTCGTGACGGCGCTAGG
Source organism: Novosphingobium sp. 11B (assembly GCF_054589055.1). Classification (NCBI taxonomy): domain Bacteria; kingdom Pseudomonadati; phylum Pseudomonadota; class Alphaproteobacteria; order Sphingomonadales; family Sphingomonadaceae; genus Novosphingobium; species Novosphingobium sp. 11B. The sequence goes on from NZ_BAAILP010000164.1 coordinate 15,705, forward strand.
AAAGACGGAAGGGTAGGGGCGAAAGCCCGCAAGATGCTGTATCTCATCGCAGAATGGTTCCACTACGAGGGACTGTCCAACCTCTTCCGCTACCAGACGTTCCGTTCGGGCGCCGCCTTCATGACGGCGCTGGTGATCGGCCTGATCATCGGCCCCAAGTTCATCAACATGCTGCGAGTCCGCCAGGGCAAGGGCCAGCCGATCCGCGAGGACGGCCCGCAGAGCCACCTCGCCAAGCGCGGTACGCCCACGATGGGCGGCCTGATGATCCTGACCGCGCTGATCGGCTCGATGATCCTGTTCATGGACGTGACCAACCCGTTCGTCTGGGCCTGCGTGGCGGTGACGGTGGGCTTCGGCGCGATCGGCTTCCTTGACGATTACGACAAGGTGACCAAGCGCCACCACGCCGGATTGTCGAGCAAGATCAGACTCCTGCTGGAATTCGTGGTGGCGGGCATCGCGTCCTACATCATCGTCAGCCAGCTGAACACGAACCTTTACGTGCCGTTCCTGTCGGGTCGCTACATTCCGCTGGGGCCGTTCTACTACGTCTTCGCCGCCGTGGTGATCGTGGGTGCGGGCAACGCGGTGAACCTGACCGACGGCCTCGACGGCCTCGCGACGATGCCGGTCATCATCGCGGCGGGCACGTTCGCGATCATCTGCTACCTCGCAGGCCGCGTCGACTACGCCACGTACCTCGGCATTCCGCATGTTCCGCGTGCGGGCGAACTGGCGATCTTCTGCGCCGGGATCATGGGGGCGGGCCTTGCCTTCCTGTGGTTCAACGCGCCGCCTGCCGCCGTGTTCATGGGTGATACCGGCAGCCTCGCCCTCGGCGGTGCGCTGGGCTGCATCGCGGTCGCGGCGCATCACGAGATCGTGCTGGCAGTCGTCGGCGGGCTGTTCGTGCTGGAAGCGGCCTCGGTCATCATCCAGGTCTTCTGGTTCAAGCGCACCGGCCGCCGCGTGTTCCGCATGGCGCCGATCCACCACCACTTCGAGCAGAAAGGCTGGAAGGAATCGACCGTCGTGATCCGCTTCTGGATCATCTCGATCGTCCTTGCGGTGCTGGGCCTCGCCACTCTGAAACTGCGTTGAGGAGGGCAGGCGCGTGATCGTCTCCCCCATCTTCGCCGGCAAGCGCTACGCGGTCCTCGGCCTTGCGCGTTCGGGCCTTACCGCCGTCGCCACGCTGGTGGAGAGCGGGGCGAACGTCATGGCCTGGGACAGCCGCGACGAAGCGCGCCAGCAGCTGTGCGAGTGGACCGACTGCGGCAAGGTGGAACTGGCCGACCCGGTCAGCGCCGACATTACCGGCTATGACGGCGTTGTCGTCTCGCCCGGCATTCCGCTGAACCGCCACCCCATCGCCGAAGCCGCCGAGCGCGCGGGCGTGCCGGTGATCGGCGACATCGAACTCTTCGCGCTGGCCCGCCAGAGCCTGCCCGCGCACCGCGTGGTTGGGATCACCGGCACCAACGGCAAGTCCACCACCACCTCGCTCGTCTGCCACCTGCTCGAAGTCGCGGGCGTTCCCGCGCGCGCGGGCGGCAACATCGGCGTGCCGGTGCTCGGCCCTGAACCCTTGCCCGAGGGCGGCGTCTACGTGCTCGAACTGTCGAGCTACCAGATCGACATCACCCGCAGCCTCGACTGCGACGTGGCGGCGCTGCTCAACATCACCCCCGACCACCTCGACCGCTACGACGGGTTCGAGGCTTACGCCGCCTCCAAGGGGCGCCTCTTCTCCATGCAGGGGCGCGAGCGGCAGGCCGTGTTCGGCGTGGGCGACAAGGAGACGCGGTCGATCGCCCATATCGAGGCCGCGCGCCGCGCGCCCGGTCTGGTGCGCTTTGCGGACGGAGCCGACCTCGTCGAGATCCAGAAGGAATGGCCCTCGCTGCAGGGGCCGCACAATCTCCAGAACGCCGCCGTGGCCGTCGCCATTGTCGAGGCGCTGGGGGTGAAGAAGGCGCAGTGGCGCAAGGGCCTGCGCACCTTCAGCGGCCTCCCGCACCGCATGGAGCGCGTCGCGGTGGCGAACGGCGTCACCTACATCAACGATTCCAAGGCGACCAACCCGGCCTCCACCGCGCCCGCGATCGCGGCATTCCCGCCGGATCCGGAGCCGCGCATCCACTGGATTCTCGGCGGTCTGCCCAAGGGCGACAACCTCGACGAGTGCAAGCCGTTCTTCGGCAACATCGCCGCCGCCTATACCATCGGTGACGCGGGACCGCTCTTCGCGGAAATCCTCTCGCCCTACACGCAGGTCCATCGCAGCGAGATGATGGCCGAGGCGATCCGTCAGGCGATGGCCGCGGCCAAGCCCGGTGACGTCGTCATGCTGTCACCGGCCTGCGCCAGCTTCGACCAGTTCCGCGACTATGAGGCGCGGGGTGACGTGTTTCGCCAGATCGTCGAGGCGCTTTTGGCCGAAAACGCCAAAGGGGAGCAGGACTGATGGCCACCCTTGCGCAAGGCCCGAACGCGCAGCGCTACAACCGCAACCGTCGCAGCCAGATCGCGATCTGGTGGCAGGAGATCGACCGGCCTACGCTGGTCCTCGTGCTGATCCTGATGGCGATCGGCGCGGTCGCCGTGGCGGCGGGTTCGCCCGCGAGCGCCAAGCGTCTCTCGACTTCGGTGGAGAAGCTGCGTTCGCTGCACTTCTTCTACCTGCACATGCGCTGGCAGTTGCTGGGCCTTGCGGCGATGTTCTGGGCTTCCAGTCTGACCAAGGAGAGCGCGCGCCGCTTCGGCATCCTGCTCGGCGCGGCGATGCTGTTCGCGCTGGTGCTGGTGCCGATCGTCGGGTCCGAGGTGAACGGCGCCAAGCGCTGGCTGCGCTTCGGCATCTCGCTCCAGCCATCGGAATTCCTCAAGTGCGGCTGGCCGATCCTGCTGGCATGGATCGTCTCGTGGCGCGCGCGTGATCCGCAGATTCCGGTCGTCGGCATCTGCTTCGCGGTGATGGGTCTGCTCGGCGCTCTGCTGATGCTCCAGCCGGACTTCGGCTCGACGATGCTGTTTTCCGGCGCCTTCCTGGTGATGATCCTGCTGTCGGGCATCGACGTGAAGCGCATCGGCATGTTCGCGGGCGCAGGCATCGCGGGCCTTGTCCTGATGTATTTCACTTATGACAACGGCCGCAACCGCATCGACAACTTCCTGTTCGGCGGCTCGGCCTTCGACCAGGTCGACCTTGCCCAGCGCACGCTGCTCAACGGCGGGTGGACCGGGCTCGGCTTCTGGATGGGCACGCGCAAGATGGCGCTGCCCGAGGCGCATACCGACTACATCTTCTCCGTCATCGGCGAGGAGTTCGGCCTGCTCGCCTGCATGGTCATCGTGATCCTCTACCTGGCGATCCTGACGCGGGTGATCCTGCGATTGGTGGACGAGGAGGATCTGTTCACGGTGCTCGCCGCATCGGGCTTCGCCGCGCAGTTCGGCGGGCAGGCCTTCATCAACATCCTCGTCAACCTGCAGCTATTCCCGTCCAAGGGCATGACCCTGCCGCTCATCAGCTATGGTGGTTCGTCCACCGTGGCGATGTGCCTCTCCATGGGCCTGCTGCTCGCGGTGACCCGGCGCAACCCGTTCATCCAGCGCGAGAAGTTCAGCCTGCGCGCCATCGGAGATATGTCATGAGTTCGGTTTCGCGCCACTACGTGCTTGCGGCCGGCGGCACTGGCGGACACCTGATCCCCGCCTTCGCGCTCGCCGCCGAACTGCACGCGCGCGGCCACCACGTCGCGCTGGTGACGGATGAACGCGGGGCCGCGATCCCCGGCAAGCCTGACTACCTGACCACCCACGTCCTGCCGCAGGGCCGCATCGCGGGGAAGAACCCGCTTGGCTGGCTCAAGGGCGCGAAGGGCGTGCTGGCCGGTCGCCGCATGGCGCTGCGTCTGTTCGAGAGCTTCGAGCCGACCGCCGTGGTCGGCTTCGGCGGCTATCCGGCGATGCCGACGATGCTGGCCGCGCGCGCCGCGAAGCTGCCGATCGTGCTGCATGAGCAGAACTCGGTGCTGGGCCGCGTGAACCGCTGGTTCGCCAAGAAGGTGGACGCCATCGCCACCTCGGCCGAGAAGACCGAGAAGCTGGATCCGGCGCTGGCCGGCAAGGTCACCGTCGTCGGCAACCCGGTGCGCGAGGAGGTGCTGCGCCTGCGCGAGCAGCCGTACCCCGAATTCACCGAGGACAGCCTGTTCCGCATCCTCGTCACCGGCGGCAGCCAGGGCGCGCGGGTGCTGTCGGATGTGGTGCCCGAGGGGCTGGCGATGCTGCCCCCGGCGCTGCGTTTGCGCCTGCAGGTGATCCAGCAGGCCCGCGCCGAGGACATCGAGCGCGTGCGCGAACGCTACGCCGCGCACGGCATTCCGGCGGAACTGGCGACCTATTTCGAGAACATGGCCGAGCGCCTTGCAGGGGCGCACCTGTTCATCGGCCGCTCGGGCGCCTCGACGATCGCGGAACTGACCGCCGTGGGCCGTCCGGCGATCCTGATCCCGCTGCCCTATGCGATGGACGACCACCAGAGCGTCAACGCGCGCGAGATGGTCGCGGGCGGCGGCGCGCGGGTGATCCGCCAGCCCGCCGTCACCACCGAGAACCCCGACGCCTACAAGGGCGACAAGCGCAACGCGCTGCTCAGCGAACAGGCCGAGGTCCATCAGAAGATGGCCAAGGACTTGTGCCTGCAGATCCAGGCGATCGCCCAGCATCCCGAGACGCTGGCGAACGCCGCGCATGCCTCGTGGAACTGCGGCTATCCGAACGCCGCGCGTGATCTGGCCGACCTCGTCGAGAGCTTCGGCGCGGCGCCGATCATGGACGTCATTCGAATGGAAAAGGCCAGCGCCCCGCAAGGCGGTGAGGCACTGGCAATGGAGAATATGAAGTGAAGGGCGTCGGCACCGAAATCGGGACCATCCATTTCGTCGGGATCGGCGGCATCGGCATGTCGGGCATCGCCGAGGTCATGCACAACCTCGGCTACTCGGTGCAGGGCAGCGACATCGCCGAGGGCTATGTTGTCGAGGGCCTGCGCGCGCGCGGGATCAAGGTGATGATCGGCCACGCCGCCGAGAACGTCGAGGGCGCGGCGGTGGTCGTCACCTCCACGGCGGTGAAGCGTGAGAATCCCGAGGTCGTCTACGCCCTCGAACACCGCATCCCGGTGGTGCGCCGCGCGGAAATGCTGGCCGAACTGATGCGCCTGAAAAACACCGTCGCGGTGGCGGGCACGCACGGCAAGACCACCACGACTTCGATGGTCGCGGCGCTGCTCGATGCGGGCGGCGTGGACCCGACGGTCATCAACGGCGGCATCATCAACTCCTACGGATCGAACGCCCGCCTCGGCGCGTCGGACTGGATGGTGGTCGAGGCCGACGAGAGCGACGGCTCGTTCCTGCGCCTCGACGGCACGATCGCGATCGTCACCAACATCGACCCCGAGCACCTCGATCACTACGGCTCGTTCGAGAGGATCAAGGAATCCTTCGTCGAATTCATCGAGAACGTGCCGTTCTACGGCGCGGCGATGCTGTGCATCGATCACCCCGAAGTGCAGGCGATCATCCCCAAGGTGCGTGACCGCCGCGTGGTGACCTATGGCTTCTCCGCCCAGGCTGACATTCGCGGCGAGAATGTGACGCCGATCCCCGGCGGCAACCGCTTCGACGTGGCGCTGCGCCAGCGCGACGGCAGCTTCCGCCGGATCGAGGGCATCGAACTGCCGATGCCGGGCCGCCACAACGTCCAGAACGCGCTCGCCGCCGTGGGCGTGGCGGTGGAGATGGGCTGCTCGGACGCCTGCATCCAGACCGGTTTCTCCAAGTTCGGCGGCGTCAAGCGGCGCTTCACCAAGGTCGGCGAAGTGGAACTTGACGGCGGCAGCGTCACCGTGATCGACGACTACGGCCACCACCCGGTCGAGATCCGCGCCGTGCTCGCCGCCGCGCGCGAAGGCGTGAAGGGCCGCGTCATCGCGGTGGTGCAGCCGCACCGCTTCACCCGCCTGCGCGATCACATGGAAGACTTCCAGGGCGCCTTCAACGACGCTGATGTGGTCTACGCCGCGCCGGTCTACGCCGCAGGTGAACAGCCGATCGAGGGCGTGGACAGCGCCACTCTGGTCGAAGGCACCAAGGCGCGCGGACACCGCTCGGCGCAGGTCATCGCCGGAGCCGATGCGCTGGCTGAAGCGCTGGCCGGTTCGGTCCGTGCAGGGGACATGGTCGTGTGCCTTGGCGCCGGCGACATCACCAAGTGGGCTGCGGGTCTGGCCGACGGCATCCGGGCACGGAGGGCTGCGTGAGCCTGACGCTCGATCAGACGGCTATCCGGGGCAAGCTGACGGCCAATGCGCCGCTGGCCCCGCTCGTCTGGTTCAAGGCGGGCGGCTATGCGCAGTGGCTGTTCGAGCCGAAGGATCTGGCCGACCTGCAGGACTTCCTGCGCGCGCTGGACCCGGCGGTGCCGCTGATGGCGCTGGGGCTCGGCTCCAACATGATCGTGCGCGACGGCGGCGTTCCGGGCGTGGTGATCCGGCTGGGCAAGGCCTTCGCCAAGGTCACCAAGGTGGATGACGTCACGCTCGACTGCGGCGGCGGGGCGAGCGGCATCCTCGTGTCCTCGACCGCGCGCGATGCAGGGATCGCGGGCGTGGAATTCCTGCGCTCGATTCCCGGCACCGTGGGCGGTTTCGTGCGGATGAACGGCGGCGCCTATGGCGGCGAGGTGAAGGACATCCTCATCGACTGCGACGTGGTGCTGCGCTCGGGCGAACTGGTGACGCTGGGCAATGCCGACCTCGGCTATACCTACCGCCATTCGCAGCTGCCCGAAGGTGCGGTGGTCGTCTCCGCGCGCTTCAGGGGCCGTCCCGGCGAGCCTGCCGCGATCCAGGCCGAGATGGACCGCATCTCCGCCGCGCGCGAGGCGTCGCAGCCGCTGCGTTCCAAGACCGGCGGCTCCACCTTCAAGAACCCCGAAGGCCACGCCGCGTGGAAACTGGTGGACGAGGCTGGCTGCCGCGGTCTCACGCTGGGCGGCGCGCAAGTGAGCGAGAAGCACACCAACTTCCTCCTCAACACCGGCGAGGCCACCAGCGAGGATATCGAGAACCTCGGCGACGAAGTGCGCCGCCGGGTGAAGGACAAGTCCGGCGTCGATCTGGAATGGGAAATTCAGCGGGTAGGAACCCGCCCATGAGAGATGATCGCCTGTCCCGCCACGAACAGCAGATTCTCGACAACATCGAGGAATTCGGCTGCCACATCACCGTCGTCACCCCGCCCGACGAACCGGATGAGGACGACGAGGATGAGGGCGAGGAACGCTTCGCCTATTCGGTCGGCTTTCGCACCAGTGTCAGCCAGCCCGAGGTGATCGTCTTCGGTTTCTCGACCGAACTCTCCGCCGCCGTCATCAACGGCTTGCTCGACATGTGCCGCGAGGGCTTCGAGATGGAGGACTGGAAGGTCGTCGATGGTCTCCTCAAGGGCCACCGCTGCGTGCTGCGCGAAGTCGAGCCGGAATGCCTGATCCCGCACTACTTCAACTCGGCGATGTGGTACGCCGAGCATGAGGGCGAGGAAATGTCCCGCGCGATGCAGATCGTCTGGCCGGGCGTCGACGACGGCCTCTTCCCCTGGGACAAGGGCTGCTCCGAAGCCGTCCGCGACCTGCAAACCCCGCTTTATCGAACGAGTCTGAATTCATGAGCCTGAATCCCTTGCATGTCGCAGTCCTGATGGGCGGTTGGTCGAGCGAACGCCCGGTCTCGCTGATGAGCGGCGAGGGCGTGGCCAAGGCTCTGGAATCGAAGGGCCACACCGTCACCCGCATCGACATGGACCGCGACGTTGCGCTGCGTCTGGCCGAGGCGAAGCCGGACGTCGTGTTCAACGCCCTCCACGGCGCGCCGGGCGAGGACGGCACGGTGCAGGGCATGATGGACCTGATGGGCCTGACGTACACGCATTCGGGCCTCGCGACCTCGGTGATCGCGATCGACAAGGAACTGACCAAGCAGGCGCTGGTCCCGCATGGCGTGCCGATGCCGGGTGGCCGCGTGGTCAAGTCCGCCGACATTCACGTCGCCGATCCGCTGCCGCGCCCCTACGTGCTCAAGCCGGTGAACGAGGGCTCCTCGGTCGGCGTCGCCATCATCACGGCTGAGGGCAACTACGGCAACCCCATCGCGAAGGACGTCACGGGACCGTGGCAGGAATTCGCCGAACTGCTGGCCGAGCCTTACATCCGTGGACGCGAACTGACGACCGCCGTGATCGGCGACCGTGCGCTGCTGGTCACCGAACTCAAGCCGAAGTCGGGCTTCTACGACTTCGATTCCAAGTATACCGACGGCATGACCGAGCACGTCTGCCCTGCCGACATTCCCGACGAGATCACGCAGGCCTGCAAGGATATCGCGCTGCGCTCGCACCAGTTGCTGGGTTGCAAGGGCACCAGCCGCTCGGACTTCCGCTGGGACGATACGCAGGGGATCGAGGGGCTGTTTCTGCTCGAAGTGAACACTCAGCCGGGAATGACGCCGCTCAGCCTCGTGCCCGAGCAGGCGCGCGCCTGCGGCATGGACTATCCCGAACTCGTCGAGGCGATCATCGCCGAGGCGCTAAGCGACAAAGCAAAGGCCAAATGAGCCAGACCATCCGGCGCAAGGGCACGACCGCCCGCAAGGCCGCCGCGCAGGCAGGCGCGCAGCGCAAGGTGCGCGTCGCCAAGGCGCGGACCGGATCGGCGCTCGATTCCGTCATGGCCTGGCTGCCGTTCTCCGAAGGGCAACTGCACAAGATCTTCCTCGTCGCCATCCTCGGCGGCGCGGCGGCGCTCGTCTGCGTGGTCGCCAGCTTTGCCGGACTGCCGGGGCTTGCCGGGCACCAGATGGCGCTGGTCGCGGGGCAGACCGGCTTCGAGGTGAAGCGCGTCGAAGTGCGCGGCGTCAAGAACATCAACGAACTCAAGGTCTACGAGAAGGCGCTGGCCGAGCGTGATCGCGCAATGCCGCTGGTCGATATCGAGGCGCTGCGGCAGGATCTGCTGACGCTGTCGTGGGTCAAAGATGCGCGCGTCTCGCGCCAGCTGCCCGATACGCTCGTGATCGATATCGTCGAGCGCGAGCCGCATGCGGTGCTGCGCAAGGCCGACCGTTTCGTGCTGATCGACGAGACGGGCCATGAACTCGAAGCCATCAGCCGCAAGGATGCAGGCGGCAAGCTGATCGTCTCCGGTCCCGGCGCGGGCCAGCAGGTGATCGCGCTTGGGCACTTGCTGGAAGCCGCGCCTGCGATGAAGCCACGCGTGGCCGAGGCGGAATGGATCGGCAATCGCCGCTGGAACCTGACCTTCCAGTCGGGGCAAGTGCTTGCGCTGCCCGAGGGCGATCGCGAGTCCGCCGGCGCGCTGGTCACGTTCGCGCGGCTCGACGGGACCAACCGCCTGCTCGGCGGCAAGGTGACGGCCTTCGACATGCGCGCGAAGGACCGAATCTACATGCGCGTGCCGGAGCAGGACGGGCAGGAACTGGCCTTGAAGGCGGGCTCGGTTCCGCATACCGGCGCCACCGAAACGACGGCGGGGGAAGAACAGTAATGGCCAACCAGCGCATCACCCGCGTGTTCGGCGCGGTCAACATCGGCTCCTTCCGGATTTCCGCGATCGTGGCGGGGATCAACGAGGTCGGCGACATGGTCGTGCTCGGCTCGGGCCACCGCGCCAGCCAGGGCATCAAGCGCGGCTTCGTCACCGACATGGCCGCGGCGACCTACGCCGTGCGCGACGCCATCGACCGGGCCGAGAAGATGGCCGACACCGCCGTCCAGAAAGTCTGGATCGGCTGCTCGGGGGCAGGGCTCGCCAGCCGTATCGACCAGTTCGACGCCGAAATCGGCGGCCGCCGCATCGAGCAGGAGGATATCGACCAGCTGCTCATCTCCGCCAAGGACGTGATCCAGCCGGATGGCCGCATGGTGCTGCACGCGCAGCCCGCGCAGTACCGCCTCGACGGCGCGCACGGGGTGATCGACCCCAAGGGCCTCCATGCCGAGCGCCTTGGCGTCGACATTCACATCATGCTGGCGGACGGCGCCCCGATCCGCAACCTGACCGAAGCGGTGCAGTCCGCGCACTTAGAAGTGGAGGCCGTCGTCGGCTCGCCCATCGCGGCGGGGCAGGCTTGTCTTTCGCCCGAGGAGCGCGATCTTGGCGTCGCCCTCGTCGAGTTCGGCGGCGAGGTGACGAACGTGGCGATCTATGAGCAGGGCATGCTCAAGGACATGATGTCGATCCCGATGGGCTCGGCCGATATCACCGACGCCATCGCCTCGGCCTTCGGCATCCGCCGGTTCCAGGCGGAGCGGCTGAAATGCGTCAACGGCTCGGCCATTGCCAGCCCGCACGACCACCGCGAGATGATCCCGGTCAACGCGCCGGGCGAGGAGGGCACCGGCCCGATCGCCCGCCATGCCGACGACAAGAACCGCATTCCGCGTGCCGAACTGATCGGCGTCATCACCGGCCAGCTCGGCATGCTGATGGAGGAGGTGAACAAGGCGCTCAAGACGATGCGCTTCACCGGGCAGCGCGGCAAGCAGGTGGTCTTCACCGGTGGCGGCGCAGAACTGGTGGGCCTGGCCGACTATGCGCAGGCCGCGATCGGCAAGCCGGTCCGCATCGGCCGCGTCGCACATCTTTCGGGACTGGCGGAAGCGCATGTGAAGCCGGGCTTCTCGACGCTGGCGGGACTGGTGCTTTACGCGGCGGCGGACCCGCAAGACATCCGCTCGCTGGGGCGCAGCCACCAGAGCACGGTGCGGCTCGGCAAGCTGGGCATGGTCGGGCGGGTCTATCAGGCTTTGCGCGAATACTTTTGACCGTTTCGAAGGCCTTGAAGACCAGCCGTGCAAACCGGACGACAAACGCGGTGGAAATGGCGGAATTGGCGGCTTTGGCTGTGGACAAAGGTTTATGGTCCTTTGCCTAGACGAATCGAAGCGTGCAATCAGAGTGGTCAAGGAATTTTCTTCGCGCGACGTGCCTGCAGGAGAGCGAAATGAGCATTAACATCGGACCGCCGGCTATCGAGGAGCTTCGTCCTCGCATTCTCGTCATCGGCGTCGGCGGTGCGGGCGGAAACGCGATCGCCAACATGATCGGCGCCCAGATCGAGGGCGTGGACTTCGTGGTGGCCAACACCGACGCACAAGCGCTGAACAACTCGATCGCGGAAACGCGCATCCAGCTCGGCCCAGAGATCACCCAGGGCCTCGGCGCCGGTGCGCGCCCCGAAGTGGGCCGTGCGGCGGCTGAGGAAACCCGTGAGGAGCTGGAGCGCCTGCTCGACGGCGTCCACATGGTCTTCATCGCGGCCGGCATGGGCGGCGGCACCGGCACGGGTGCGGCCCCGATCATCGCGCAGGCCGCGCGCGAGAAGGGCGTCCTGACTGTGGGCGTCGTCTCCAAGCCGTTCATGTTCGAAGGCACGCGCCGCATGCGCGCTGCGGACTCCGGCATCGAAGAGCTGCAGAAGCACGTCGATACGCTGATCGTCATCCCCAACCAGAACCTGTTCCTGGTGGCGAAGGCGGAAACGACCTTCAAGGAAGCCTTCACCCTCGCCGACGAAGTGCTCCAGCAGGGCGTGCGCTCGATCACCGACCTGATGATCATGCCGGGCCTCATCAACCTCGACTTCGCGGACGTGCGTTCCGTGATGGGCGAGATGGGCAAGGCGATGATGGGCACCGGCGAGGGCGAAGGCCCCAACCGCGCGCTCGAAGCCGCCGAACGCGCCATCGCCAATCCGCTGCTCGACGGCGTGTCGATGCAGGGCGCGAAGGGCGTCATCATCTCGATCATCGGCGGCGACGACATGAAGCTGCTCGAAGTCGACGAGGCCGCGAACCACATCCGCGAGCTGGTCGATCCCGATGCGAACATCATCTGGGGTTCGGCGTTCAACCCGGACCTGCAGGGCAAGATCCGCGTCTCGGTCGTCGCCACCGGCATCGAGCAGACCACGGAAATGGCCGAAATCGCCTCGCGTCCGCTGAATCTCGGCGCTTCGCGCGGGATCGCGCGTCCGGCGCTGCACTCGCCGCCGCCGGCGCCGACCTATCAGGCGCCCGCTGCTTCGGCACCCGCTCCGGTCGCGCAGCAGCCGGCTCCTGCCCCGGCGCCCGCGCCGTTCGTTTCGCCTTCACAGGCGTTCGAACCGTCGGCGGAGCTGGAACTCGGCGCCGAGGACGAGGCTCAGTCAGCGCCTGCGTCCACTCCCGGCTTCGCGGGCCTTCGCGGCATCCAGAAAGAGCCGCTGGACCTCAGCTTTGAGGCTCCGGCCGAGCCGGCCCCGGCCCCGCGGCGCGCGCAGGACGAACTGCTGCTCGACGGCGGCCAGGCGGCTCAGTCTCCGGCTCAGGCGCCCGCCGCGCCCCGCGCCAAACCGGCTGGCGGCGGCAGCACCCTGTTCGAGCGCATGACCAGCCTGTCGCGTCCGCGCCCGGGCGCCGAAGCGGCTTCCGGCGAGGATGACGGTGACGCCGGATCGATCAGCATCCCGCGCTTCCTCGGTCGTCAGAACAACCAGTAAGTGGTGAAAAGGCGGGGGCAGCAGTGCTCCCGCCTTTTTCTCCTTCGGGTCGCAACCTGTCGAAGGAAGCTCGTCGAGCGCGGGGGCGTTCGCTTGAAGTTCATCTGCGCCGGTCCATGGGCGCAGGCACGCGCAATCGGTGCGTATGGAGTCGTGCGGCATTCCGGCCTGTCGTGCGGCCGTCCGGTTCATGAAGTGTCGGCAGTCGTCGTGGGGAGGGCTGCCTGCAGGGTCGGGAATGACAGAGGACGTGCGGGTGAATCACTTGGTTTCGCGTTTGCTCGGCGGCGCAGCGCTGGTCGGCGCGCTCTCGGGTGCTCCGGCATTCGCGCAAGGCGCGCCCAGCGTTTCGCGGCCGGTGGTCCAGGCCGTGCCCGGCGAGGACAACAAGAAGCTCAGTGCCGCACTGGCCCGCCTCGGTCGCGATTCCCGTGACGTCGCCGCGCTGATCGACGCCGGCGATGCCGCCCGCGCGCTGCAGGACAGTGCGGCCGCCATCGGCTTCTACCGCCGCGCCGACGAAGTCAGCCCCGGCAACCCTCGGGTGCAGGCCGGGCTGGGCAGCGCCTTCGTCCATAACGGCGACCCGGTAAGCGCGATTCCCTATTTCGATGCGGCCGAGAAGGCGGGCGCCGGTGCTGCGCTGATCGCGGCGGATCGCGGTCTCGCCTACGACCTTGTTGGCGATAATGCCTTGGCGCAGCGTTACTACGCGGCGGCGATGACGAGCGCCTCGGGCGACAAGGCCGACGAACTGCGGCATCGTCTGGCAATCAGCCAGGCGATCGGCGGGGACGTCGATGCGGCCTATACGACGCTGCTGCCGCTGCTGAACAGGCAGGACAAGCCGGGCTGGCGGACGCGTGCGTTCACGCTTGCGATCGCAGGCGACGCAGACAAGGCGGTCGAGATCACCAACACGATCCTGCCCGGAAAGCTGGCGCAGAGCATTGCGCCGTACTTGCGTTACATGCCGCGCCTGACCAGGGCGCAGCAGGCGGCCGCAGCGGACCTCGGCCGGTTTCCGCGCGCCTCGGAGATCGGACGGGATGACGCCCGCATCGCGGCTTACGCACCGCCGCGCAGTTCGGCTGCCGGTGGAGGACTGATCCCCAAGGGCGAGCCGCTTGGCGGCACGAAGCTGGCCAAGGCGACAAAGACCTCGCGAACCCGCAGCGCGCGTACGGACACGGCACAGGCGGCGCGGCAGCAGGGCCAGTCCACCCGTCCGACAAGCCTTGCGTCGGTCGATCCGGACCGGGTCGCGCCGCCCGAGCCGAAACCCGCGATCGAACGCGACACCGGCGAACTGCCCCCGGTCGGGCGCAGTGCCGAGCCTGCCAGGGTTGTGGCAGCGACGCTGGCGCCCGTTACCACTCCGGCGGCCGCGCCTTCCGCAGCGCCTGTGCGTACCGCTGCCCCCGCGCCCACCCAGGTTGCGCAGGCGACGGAGGCCTCCACGCCGCCGGCGCGGGCAACTGCTCCGGGCTTCGATCTCGGTCGTCTTCCCGCCTCGCAGGCGCCCGCTACGGGGGGCGCGCCTGCCAGCGCGCTGGCAGCGAAGACGCCGCCGGTATCCGCCCCGGCAAGCCCGCCGCCGGTTCCGGGACCGAACCAGCTTTCGCTTTCCGAGATATTCGCGGACATCGGCAAGCCGACCGTGGACGTGATGCCGACCTCGGGCGCCGTCGACATCCGGCTGATCACTCCCGCGGCGCCGCCACCCCCGCGTGTCCAGCTGCCGAAGGTCGAAGAGGCCAAACCGGCGGAGACAAAGCTGGCCGAGACAAAGCCAGTTGAAGCCAAGGCTGCCGAAGCCCCGGTCGCCGAAGTCAAGGAAGCCAGGGCGACCAAGGCCAAGACCGCCGCCGCCAAGGCTGCCGAGGCTAAGGTGAAGGCCAAGGCGGACGCAGAAGCCAAGGCCAAGGCCGAAGCCGCGGAGAAGGCGAAGAAGCCCACGCATCCCAGCCGGATCTGGGTCCAGATCGGGGTCGGACGGGACAAGAGCGCCATCGCCTTCGACTGGCGGCGCTACACGCGTGAGAGCGCCGCGCTGCTCAAGGGCCGCAGCCCCTACGTCAGCGAGATGGGGCGGACCAACCGCGTGCTGATCGGTCCTTTCGCTACGCAGAAGGCGGCCAGTGCTTTCCTCGCGGATGCCAGGAAGCAGGGCTTCGCCGACGCGCTGCCCTGGACCAGCCCGGCGGGTCAGGTCGTGGATCCGCTCTCCTCCAAGTAAATCTGCGGGTTTGTGGGGTTGGCGGCGGCCTTGTGTTAACGCGTATTCACATTTATCCACACGCTGTGAACAGGCTTGTGCAGTTATGCGCAGGCGATGTCGGGCGGGTGGATTGTGCTCCCCCACCCACAGGCAGCATCCATGCACCCGTATTCTCGGAGGGCTGATGTCGCAGATTATGAGGACCGTTCAGGACGATATCGACCGGGACGAAGAGGCTGCCCCCGTGGAAATGCTCGCTTCGCTTTTCGAGGCGCGCGACTGGCCCTTCGAATATGCCGGTGAGGACGAGATCTCGGCGGAGATAAAGGGCGCCTGGGCGACGTACCAGTTGCAGGCGATCTGGCGTCCGGAGGACCGGGTGCTGCAACTCCTGTGCCTTCCCGACATCCGCGTGGCCGATGCCAAGCGCTCCGCCGTGTTCGAGGCGCTGGCGCTCATCAACGAGCAGGTCTGGCTGGGGCACTTCGACATGTGGTCGAACGGCGGCGTCGTGCTCTATCGCCACGGGCTGATGCTCGGGCCGGACGGGCTGCTCGGGCCGGGGCAGGCACAGATGGTGGTCGAGGCCGCGATCGAGGAGTGCGACCGCTTCTACCCGGTGTTCCAGTTCATCCTGTGGGGCGACAAGACGCCGTCCGAAGCGCTCGCGGCGGCCCTGGTGGACGCGGCCGGGGAAGCCTGACCGCTCGTCACTGCGGTTCGCAGCGTGGTTGGCTATGCCGCCCGCTGGTCCCGCTGCGCATGGCACGCATGGCCCTTGTGGCCTGTGATCGGCTCGCCTAAGTCGCGGGCCGATCCAGTTTCAAGGGAATATGCGCATGGACCGGTTTCAGAACATCCTGCTCGTGGGCTGCGGCAACATGGCAGGGGCCATGCTGACGGGCTGGCTGGCGGGCGGCATTCCGGCCTCGCGCTTCACCGTCGTCGATCCGCATCGCGAGAGCGTGCCTGAAGGTGTCGCGCTGCTGCCCGAACTGCCTGCGGAAGGCCGCTTCGATGCGGTGATGCTGGGGGTCAAGCCGCAGGGCCTCGACGCTGTCGCACCGGCAGTGGGCGCGCTCGTCGGACGTGAGACCGTGCTGTTCTCGATCCTCGCGGGCGTCGAATTCGACAGCCTTGCGGCGCGCTTCCCGCAGGCCGGCGCGCTGGTGCGGATCATGCCGAACCTAGCGGCCGCCATCGGCAAGTCGCCGGTCGCACTCGACGCGCGCGGCCTCGACGAGACCGGCCGCGCGGCGGTGACTGCGCTGATGCAGCCGCTCGGCACGCCCGAGTGGCTGGCGGGCGAGCATCTGTTCGACGCGGTCACCGCGCTGGCCGGTTGCGGCCCGGCGTTCGTCTATCGCTTCATCGATTCCCTCGCCGCGGGCGCGGTGGCGCTCGGTCTGGATGCGGGCCAGTCGCAGCGGCTGGCGCTCGCGATGGTCGAAGGGGCGGCGCAGCTCGCCGGCGCTTCCGAGTTTTCGCCGGGCGAACTGGCGGACAAGGTCGCCAGCCCGGGCGGTTCGACCCGCGCGGGTATGAACGTGCTGGACGAGGGCGGCGCGCTGGCCGGCGTTGTGCTCGAAGCGATGACCGCCTCGCGCGATCGCAATGCCGAGATGGCAGCCGAGGCCCGGCGCGGCTGATCGTCGTGGTTTGAAGCCGGAGCCAAGAAGAAATAGGTCCGTTTTACACTTTGTCACAAATGGCGCGGGCCGGTTCTTCTTGAAACTTTCGCGTTCGAGCGCGATATTCCCTCCTGAGCGGGACCGCATTTGGCTGGCTTCTCCGCTAAAGGGAGTTTGAAATGGCGAATTGGAACGACCCCCAGCCCCGTCAGGGCTTCGGTGCGTCTCCGAGCCGTGACGGCAGCGATCTCGGTCGCACCGCCGGCCGGACCGCTTACGATGCGGGTCTGCGTCGGCACATGCTGTCGATCTACAACTACATGGCCTCGGGCGTGCTGCTTTCGGGCATCGTCGCGATGCTCTTCGCGCCTTACGCGATCGCTATGATGCAGTCGCCGATCAAGTGGCTGGTCATGCTGGCCCCGCTGGGCTTCGTCTTCGCGATCAGCGGCGGCGCGCAGCGGTTCAGCGAAGGCACGCTGAAGGTGCTCTACTGGGCGTTCGCGGCCGTGATGGGCGTATCGCTCTCGACGATCTTCGTGATCTACACGGCGACCTCGATCGCGACCACGTTCTTCGCGACGGCGGCGGCTTTCGCGGGCCTCAGCCTCTATGGTTACACCACGAAGAAGGACCTGTCGGGCTTTGGCACCTTCCTGATCATGGGCGTGGTCGGCATCCTGATCGCTTCGCTGGTGAATATCTTCGTGGGTTCGAGCGTGCTGCAGCTGGCGATCTCGATCCTCGGCGTGCTGATCTTCGCAGGGTTGACCGCCTATGACACGCAGATGCTCAAGAACCAGTACTACCACCTGCGCGGCACCGATTTCGTCGGCAAGGCCGTGATCCTCGGCGCGCTGAGCCTGTACCTGGACTTCATCAACATGTTCCAGTTCCTGCTGAGCTTCCTCGGCCAGCGAGACTAAGGGCGGCGGTTAATCGCAACCGGAATGGAGATAATTTTCCTCCGAAGCGATTAATCCACAGTGCAGTTTCACCTAAGCATGATGCCCGGTGCGTTTTATCGCACCGGGCATTTGCTTTATGACTCAGCGGGGTTAGACCGTTTGCCGCGATGGAGAACGATGCGTGTACCGAGGGCTTGAGATGATCGACAACGGGCAGGGGCGTCGTCGCCTTTCCTTGCTGGCGGGCTCGGCGGTGGCCGTCACGCTTGCCGCGCTGGCAGGCTGTGCGAAGCCGCCTCCGCCCCCGCCACCCCCGCCGCCGGTCGTGGTGATCCCGCCGATGCCGACGCCGCCGATGGGCGCGCCGCTCGAAATGAGGGTGCCGGCCAAGGCAGAGGATGGCACGCGCCAGACCGTGAATTACGGGATTTCCACGTCGCAGACGATCTGGAACTTCCGCTCGGCCTATAACGTGGCTGCGCTCAACTGCGTCGAGGTTCAGTTCACCCCGATCCTCGAGGGCTACAAGCGTTTCCTGAAGGTCTACGACAAGTCGCTCGACCGTGCGAGCAAGGAAATCGACGCGAGCTTCCGTACGCAGCATTCCGGCCGCGCCGCGATCGTCGCGCGCGAGACCTACCAGACGCAGGTCTACAACTTCTTCTCGCTGCCGCCGGTCGACTCCAGCTTCTGCCAGGCAGCGATGGAGGTGAGCGCCGAATTGAACACGGTGGAGCCGAGCCAGTTCGACAACTGGTCGTACACCGGCCTCGCCAAGCTGGAGGCGCCGTTCAAGGCGTTCTTCGATGCTTATGATCAGTACCGCGCCGATCTGGCCGCATGGCAATCGCGCTACGGGTCTAACGGCCTCATCACCGTGCGTCCGAACGCGGAGCAGGTCATGGCCCAGCCTGTCGTCCAGCCTCAGGCGAGCGTGCCGCAGGCACAGTGACGTCGGCAGTGGGCGCGAGAATCTTCGCGCCCGCCCATTTTTTCTCTTCCGCGCGGGAGGCGTCTTCGCTAAGGGGACGCTCCCGAGCGCGGTGACGCAATCGGACTTGATACTGGAACGGGGCCGTAGCTCAGCTGGGAGAGCGCGTCGTTCGCAATGACGAGGTCAGGGGTTCGATCCCCCTCGGCTCCACCAGTATCGCACAATTCAGGCGTGTCCGGACGAACCGGGCATCACCCGGCCCGAGACACGGCCGGGTTTTTTGTTTATCTGCGGCCAGCGGCGTTCAGCGGAGGGAAAACCTCCGGCGACCGGGACCGGTCGCGAAGGGGCGCTTCATCAGCGCTGGAAGCGATAGGACCGATGCATTTTCTCGACCAAGCCAAGATTTACGTGCGTGCAGGCGGCGGTGGCCCCGGTGCGGTCAGCTTCCGGCGTGAGAAGTACGTCGAGTACGGCGGCCCCAACGGCGGCAACGGCGGCAAGGGCGGCGACATCATCTTCGAAGCCGTGCCCGGCCTCAACACGCTGATCGACTTCCGCTATACCCAGCACTTCAAGGCCCCGCGCGGCGGCCACGGCATGGGCCAGAACCGCAACGGTGCGGCGGGCAAGGACCTGGTCATCAAGGTGCCGATCGGCACCCAGGTCATCGCTGACGACGAAGGGCGCGACACCGTGCTGCTCGACCTCACCGAGCCGGGCCAGCGCGTCACCTTCATCGAAGGCGGCATGGGCGGGCGCGGGAACGCCAGCTACAAGACCAGCACCAACCGCGCTCCGCGCCAGCACCAGCCCGGTATGCCGCCGATCGAGCAGTGGGTGTGGCTGCGCCTCAAGCTGCTGGCCGACGTCGGCCTTGTCGGCATGCCTAACGCGGGCAAGTCCACCTTCATCAACGCCCTGTCGAACGCCAAGGCGAAGGTCGGCGACTACGCCTTCACAACCCTGCGTCCGCAGCTCGGCGTCGTCATGCACAAGCACCGCGAGTTCGTGCTGGCCGACATTCCCGGCCTGATCGCAGGCGCGGCGGACGGCGCGGGGATCGGCGATCGCTTCCTCGGCCACATCGAACGCTGCCGCGTGCTGGTCCACCTCATCGACATCTCCAACACCGATCCGGTGGAGGCGATGCAGGTCGTCGAGGAGGAACTGGAAGCCTATAGCGAACTGCTGGCCGACAAGCCCCGCCTGGTGGCGCTGAACAAGGTCGACCTGGTCGACGACGCACTGGCGGAGGAATACGCCAAGGAACTGCTCAAGGCCGGCGCGGACGAAGTGTTCCCGATTTCCGGCGCGACCGGCAAGGGCATGCCGCGCCTGCTCGACGCGGTGATAGACTACCTCCCCGCCGCCACAGTGACCGAACGTCCCACCGGCGAGCGCGAAGAGGCTGACGACACGCCCTGGTCGCCGATCTGACGGGTTGAAGGCCCACCCCCGGCCCCTCCCGCAAGCAGGAGGGGAGAAGAGGGCTTTCGTCCTCTCGCTTACGGGAGGGCCGCGAGACTTGCCGAGCCTCAGGCGAGGTTAGTCGCAGCGGGGTGGGCATCGCCGCCCAACCTTGCGCTTTCCTCAACTGCACCTTTCCCCTAGAGGCTGGCACGCCCATGCCTATTGCCCGACTCTCAGACCTCGCCGATTCCTCCCTCGCGCCGCGCCTTGTCATCAAGGTGGGTTCGGCGCTGCTCGTCGGGCCGGAGGGCGTCCGACGCGCCTGGATCACGCAGCTGGTGGCCGAGATCGCCGAGGCGCGCGGGCGGGGGCAGGACGTGATCGTCGTCTCCTCGGGCGCGATCGCGCTGGGCGCGGCGACGCTGGGGCTGGAGAAGGGGGGGCGCGGCAGCCTCGCCGACGCGCAGGCCAGTGCCGCCGTCGGCCAGATCGCGCTTTCGGGCCTCTGGGCCGAGCTTCTGGGCGCGCACGGCATCACCGCCGCGCAGATGCTGCTGACGCTGGAGGATCTTGAGGACCGCCGCCGTTACCTCAACGTCACGGCCACGCTGACCCGCCTGCTCGATGCGGGCGCGGTGCCGGTCATCAACGAGAACGATTCGGTGGCGACCCAGGAAATCCGCTTCGGCGACAACGACCGCCTCGCCGCGCGCGTGGCGCAGGCCGCGCAGGCGAGTGCGGTGGTGCTGCTTTCCGACATCGACGGCCTCTACGACCGCCACCCCAAGCTGCCCGGTGCGAAGATGATCCCGGTGGTCGAGGGTGTCACTGCCGAGGTGCGGGCGATGGCGAGCACCGAATCGAATTCCGGCATGGGCTCGGGCGGCATGGTCTCCAAGCTGCAGGCGGCCGAGATCGCCGAACTGGCGGGCATCTGCCTTGTCATCGGCAACGGCCAGCACGAACGCCCGGTGGCGCGCATCGTGGGCGTCAAAGATCGGGAGGGCATCGGCACCCTGTTCGTGCCCCGACGCAAGGCCGCCGCGCGCAAGGCTTGGCTGGGCGGCCGCTTGCGTCTCAAGGGTGAGATCGTGGTGGACGACGGTGCCGCAGCGGCACTCGGGCGCGGGTCCAGCCTGCTCGCCAAGGGCATCACGGCGGTCGAGGGCGTGTTCTCGCGCGGCGATCCCGTCGCCATCGTCGACGGCGCGGGCAAAGTGCTCGCCCATGGTCTTTCCGAATACGACGCCGCCGAATGCGCCGCCATCGTCGGCCTGCATTCGAGCGAGCAGGAACAGGTGCTCGGCTATTCGCCGCGCTCCGCTGTGGTCCACCGCGACCAGATGGTGTTGAAATGAACCGCCGCCGCAATCTCATCGACCGCCCGGTCATCGCGCTCACCGGCGCCACCGGCTTCGTCGGACAGGCCGTTCTGGAAGCGGCCATCGAGGCTGGCTTCGCCGTGCGCGCACTCACCCGCCGCGCCCAGCCCGAGCGCGAGCATGTCGACTGGATCGGCGGCGAGCTGGGCAATCCCGCCTCGCTGGTCGAACTGGTGCGCGGGGCCGAGGCGGTGATCCACGTCGCGGGCGTCGTCAACGCGCCCGATGCGGCCGGGTTCGAGGCGGGCAACGTCACCGGCACCCTCAACCTCATCGAAGCGACCGTGGGCGAGGGCGTGCGACGCTTCGTCCATGTCTCCTCGCTCTCCGCGCGCGAGCCGGAACTGTCGGCCTACGGCGCCTCCAAGGCGCGGGCCGAGAAGATCGTCATGGCCAGCCCGCTCGACTGGACCATCGTGCGCCCGCCCGCGATCTACGGCCCGCGCGACAAGGAGATGTTCGAGCTGTTCCGCGTGGCGCGCTGGGGCTTCATCCCGATGCCGAAGCAGGGCCGTGCCTCGATGATCCATGTCGACGACCTGGCGCGGCTGCTCGTCGCGCTGGAGCCGGGCGGGCTGTCGGTGACTGGCAAGGTCTTCGAGCCGGACGACGGCAAGCCGCAGGGGTGGGAGCATTTCGAACTCGGCCTCGCGATCGGCTGGGCGCTGGGCAAGCGGCCGCGCGTGATCGGCCTGTCTCCGGCGATGCTGCACCGCGCTGCGCGCATCGACAATTTTTTGCGCGGCCCCCGTGCAAAAATGACGCTCGACCGCGCCGCCTACATCAGCCATCCGGACTGGGTGGTCTCGCCCGAGGCCGCGCCGCCGGGCAAGCTCTGGCGTCCCCGCATCGAGACGCGCGAAGGGCTGAAGGCCACGGCGCAATGGTATCGTGAGCACAAGTGGCTCTGAAGAGGTAACGCCCCGCATGAACCGCCTGCTCGCCCGCCTGAACATCGACCCATTCCTGCTGATGCTGCTGGGCACGGTGGCGCTGGCGACGGTGCTGCCGGCGCAGGGCGTGTGGGCGCGGATCGCGGGCGGGGTGGCGGATGCGGGCATCGCGCTGCTGTTCTTCCTGCACGGCGCCAAGCTCTCGCGCGAGGCGATCCTCGATGGCGCCAAGGCGTGGAAGCTGCACCTGACCGTCGGTGCGACGACTTTCTTGCTGTTCCCGATCATCGGCCTTGGCGTGCGGGCGATCCCCGGTATCGAGCCCTCGCTGGCGACGGGCGTGCTGTTCCTGACACTGTTGCCCTCCACCGTGCAGTCCTCGATCGCCTTCACCGCGATCGCCGGGGGCAATGTCGCGGCGGCGGTGGTGAGCGCCTCGTTCTCCAACCTCGCGGGGATATTCATCACGCCGCTGCTGACGGCGCTGTTCATTACCGGCCGGAGCCAGGGGTTCTCGACGGACCCGATCATCGACATCTCGGTGCAGTTGCTGCTGCCGTTCCTGGCGGGGCATTTCCTGCGCCCGTGGATCGGCGGCTTCGTCACCCGCAACAAGAAGGTGCTGGGCTACGTCGACCGCAGCTCGATCCTGCTGGTGGTCTACACCGCGTTCGGCGCGGCGGTGCTCGAAGGACTGTGGCACAAGGTGACGGTGGGCGAACTGGCGCTGATCGCGGCGATTTCGCTGGGCGTGCTGGCGGTGGTGATGGTGGTGTCGAGCTTCGTTGGGAAGGCCATGGGCTTCTCGCGCGAGGACAGGATCGTGCTGCTGTTCTGCGGCTCGAAGAAGAGCCTCGCGACCGGCGTGCCGCTGGCGGGCGTGCTGTTCCCGGCGGCGCAAGTGGGTGCGATCATCCTGCCGCTGATGTTCTTCCACCAGATCCAGCTGATGGTCTGCGCCGTACTGGCGCGCCGGTTCGCGGCGGCGGAGGAAAAGGCGGCGGCCTGAATGGGCCGCCACTTTTCGTCTCGCCACCTCTCGTCATTGCGAGCGC
>NZ_BAAILP010000165.1:0-554 GCF_054589055.1 Novosphingobium sp. 11B
TTTCCATGAGGGCACTGTA
This sequence comes from Novosphingobium sp. 11B, assembly GCF_054589055.1. Taxonomy (NCBI): domain Bacteria; kingdom Pseudomonadati; phylum Pseudomonadota; class Alphaproteobacteria; order Sphingomonadales; family Sphingomonadaceae; genus Novosphingobium; species Novosphingobium sp. 11B. The sequence goes on from NZ_BAAILP010000165.1 coordinate 20, forward strand.
CTTTGCGCCTTTGGGCGCGATGGCGCTCGCTCTTGCCGCGCCGGCTTTCGCGCAGGACGGGGATGCGGTGGACTGGAGCGGCCCGTATGTCGGCGGCTCGATCGGTTACACGTTCCAGCAGAATGACAGCAACGAGCATCTGCGCTTCGACACCAACGCCGATGGCAACTTCAACGACACCGTCACCACGACGACTGGCGCCAATGCCTTTTCTCCCGGCACATGCGGCGGTGCGGCGCGCGGCGCGACGCCTGACAGCGGCTGCCGCGGCGACAAGGATGCGCTGAGCTGGATGGGCCACGTCGGCTACGACCGGCAGTTCGGCAGCATCGTGGCGGGTGTGGTCGCCGAAGCGGGCAAGACGTACATCGACGATGCGGTGAGCGAATATTCGACGACGCCTGCCTACTACACCATGCGCCGTCAGATCGACTGGAACGGCAATCTGCGTGCCCGGCTCGGCGTGACAACGCGCAGCGGCATCATGCCCTATGTGACGGGCGGCCTGTCCTACGCCAAGGTGAGCAACAGCTTC
>NZ_BAAILP010000166.1:0-2877 GCF_054589055.1 Novosphingobium sp. 11B
TCGCGCGTCGGTACGGGATCGGGACCGGTCAGCTTTACACTTGGCGTAAGCAATTGCTCCGCGGCGCGATGGCCGGGTTCGTGCCGGTTGAGTTGGCCGCCGAGCCGCAGGGGACAGCACCTGAGATTGGCCGGATTGAGATCCGGCGCGGCGGTGACTTCATGGTGTCGATCGACAGGTTGGTCGACAGAGAAGCGTTGAGATTGGCGCTCGAGGTTATCGGGGAGCTTGAACGTTGAGCCTGACGCTGCCGCCATCGGCGAAGATCTATCTGTCGTTGGCGCCGTGCGACATGCGAAAAGGCTTCGATGGCCTGTCCGCGCAGGTTCGCAATATCCTTCAACTCGATCCCTTCTCCGGCGCTGTATTCCTGTTCCGCGGAAAACGAGGCGATAGATTGAAGGCCCTGGTCTGGGACGGATCAGGACTTTGTCTGTATGCAAAACGCCTCGAGCGCGGAAAGTTCGTATGGCCCAGAACCCAGGACGGGGGAGCAGCGCGGCTCTCGGCCGCGCAGTTGGCGATGCTGATCGAGGGACTGGATTGGCGGCAGGCGATTGTTCACGACGAGGTGCTCGTGCCGACCCTCGCATGAGCGATAAATGCTCGGAAAACTGCCGTTTTATGTAGGCGGGAAATGCCACTTGCGCTATAGTCCGGGGCATGCGGTTCGACCTTGATCGCCTCCCCACAGACCCCGTTCTCCTGCAGAAAATGCTGCGGGAGATGGCTGAGATCATGGAGCTGGAGCGGGCCGAACTGGGGGCGGCAAAGCAGACCGTCAAAGCTCAGGGTCTGACGATCGAGAAGCTGGAGCACCGTCTTGCTCGGCTGCTGCGCGTCCAGTTCGGTCGCAGCTCTGAGAAAATGGATATCGCGCAGTTGCGGCTGATGTTCGAGGAGGTGGATGCCCCGGAGCCGGCCAATGATGACGCTCCTGCGGCGTCGAACGCGAAACCGACGCGCAAGGCCGGAACCAGGGCGCCGATCCCCCTACATATCCCCCGTGAGACGACCCAGCACCTTCCGGAGCCATGCGGTTGCGGTGGTAGCGAGACCGTCATCTGCGAAGACGTCACCGAAGTGCTGGATTACGTACCCGCCTGCTTCCGTGTCCTGCGTCATGTTCGCCCTCGCATCGCCTGCCGATCCTGCGAAACGATCCGCCAGGCGCCGGCCATCGATCTGCCGTTGCCCAAGGTGATGGCAAGCAGCGCATTGCTCGCGCACCTCGTCGTCAGCCGCTTTGTCGATCATCAGCCCTGGCATCGCCAGTCGGTGATCCTGCGCCGGCAAGGGGTGGAGATCGATCGCGACGTGATGGGCCGCTGGTCGCGCAAGCTGGCCTGGTTGATGGCGCCGCTCGGCGAACGGTTGCTCGTCCATATCCTTGAAGCTCCAAAGATACATGGCGACGAAACGCCGGTGACTTTGCTGCAGGGCGAAGACGGTAGCCATACCGCCTACTTCTGGGTCTATCTGCGCGACAGCCGATCAAGCGGGGACATGAGCCCGCCTGCCGTGGCGTTCCGCTTCACGACCGGGCGCGGCGGTAAGCATCCGGCGGCCCACCTTGCAGGTTACCGTGGATACCTTCAAGCCGACGGTTATGCTGGCTACAACGCGCTGTATCATGACCCCAAGACCAAGGCGCCGCGCGGCGTGATCGAGGTTGGCTGCTGGGCTCACTCGCGACGCAAGTTCACTGACATTCTGGAAAAGAACCCATCGCCGGTAGCTGCTGAAGCGGTCGTGAGGATCAGCGAATTGTTCGCGATCGAACGGGATATCAAAGGAGCGCCGCCCGATGAGCGGCGACGGGTTCGCCAGCAGCTGGCTCTCCCGAAGCTTGCAGCCTTGCGGCCATGGCTGCATGCCCAGATGCAGGGATTGTCCTCGGACAGCGCCTTGGCGAAAGCATGCCGTTATCCCCTTAACCGCTGGGCGGCGATGGTCCGTTATTGCGAAGATGGCCTGCTGGAGATCAGCAACAACCTGGTCGAAAATGCCCTGCGCGGCGTTGCTCTGGGGCGTCGCAACTGGATGTTCGTCGGGTCCATCAAGGGCGGGGATGCCTCGGCGCTATTTTACTCGCTTGCCGAAACGTGCCGCCTGAACGGTGTTGAGCCCGAAGCCTGGTTCACCGACGTAATCGAGCGTATCGGCAACCATCCGATCAACCGGATCGACGAACTCCTGCCGTGGAACTGGCAGGCCGCAAAGGCGATCCAGAACCTGGAGCAAGCTGCTTGAGCAACGCCTTCGTCGTGCACATGACGATCACTCTGGATGACGTGACGCCCGCCGTAACCCGCATGATCGAAGTACCGCTCGGCATCCGACTCGATCGTTTGCACACTACCTTCCAGGAAGCGTTGGGATGGACCGATAGCCATCTGTGGGAGCTGACCTTCGGGCGCACGGGCTTCGGCATCCCTGACCCGTCCTACGGCTATGGCGGCCCACTTGATGCCCGAAAGACGACCCTCGCTGAGGCGTTGGAGGGAATGCGCGGCAAGACCTTCCAGTACCTCTACGACTTTGGCGATGGATGGGAGCACAGCGTCAGGATTCACGGCATCGCTCCGGCTGACCTGCAAGGCAGCTATCCGCGCCTGCTGGAAGCTAGCGGAATGCGCCCACCGGAGGACTCGGGAGGGCCTTGGGGCTATGCCGAGAAGCTGGAGGCTCTCACCGATCCGTCGCATGAATACCATGAAGAGGCGTTGGATGCTCTTGGCGACGACCATGACCCCCACACTCAACCCAACATCGAGGTGATCCACGCTCGCTTCGCGGCACTCGCCAAGAAATGGGCGCCGCGCCCGCGGAAACCCAAATAACCCTACGTCAACGCCGCCTTCCGTCGGCGCTTAC
>NZ_BAAILP010000167.1:0-315 GCF_054589055.1 Novosphingobium sp. 11B
CGCCGGTGGGTTCAACGGGTGGCGGCAACACTTTAATCTTTTGCGGAAGATGGAGTGTCGCGATGAAGCAGCGTCGTCGGATCTATTACACGGCCAGTCAGCGAGCAGAGATATGGGATCGCTGGCAGCGCGGGGAGTCGATGAGTTCGATCGGACGAAGGTTTGATCGAGAATCATCTTCGGTATTTTCGGTGATTTCGCCGACCGGCGGTATCCGGCCCGCCGATCGCAAGCGGAGCATCCGTGCACTGAGCCTTGCCGAGCGCGAGGAGATTTCGCGGGGCCTGAGCGTCAGTGAACCCTTGCGTGCGATAG
>NZ_BAAILP010000168.1:0-6017 GCF_054589055.1 Novosphingobium sp. 11B
GAGCGCAGCGAAGCAATCCAGGGCAGTATGAGGTCGCCCTGGATTGCTTCGCTGCGCTCGCAATGACGAGATGGGTGGAAGGTAATCATACGGGATGACGTTTCGTTTTTCGCAACGTTTCGAGCATTGATTCGTCATTGAATGCAACGTTCACGGCGTCCACGCTGCTCATTGCAACATCCGAGAGCACTGATGACTGACCCGACCGACAACCCCGAAGACACCGGCCTGTCGCGCGCCGACCTGCTGCTGTTGCTGCCGTTCGTGTGGCAACTGGGCTTCGCGCCGTGGGCCAACGGCGTCGAGTGGGCGCCGCTGGGCCTGCCGTTCGGGATGGTCTGGCAGATGGCGGGCATCCTCTTCGCCACCGCCGTTCTGGGCCTCCGCTTCATGCTGGACGCGCGCAATAAGGAGGGCGGAGCATGATCCTCTCGCTCATCCTGCTGATCGTGTGCGGCACCGTCGCCGGTTCGATGCTCTATGGTCGCCGCAAGCAGAAGCGCGCGCAGACCATGGAGGAATGGGCGCTCGGCGGCCGCAAGCTGGGCACGCTGGTGTTCTGGTTCCTCAACGCCGGTGAGATCTACACGACCTTCGCCGTGCTCGGCATCTCGGGCTTTGCCTGGGCTTACGGCGCGCCGGCGTATCTGGCGTTCTGCTCGGTCTCGCTGTCGGCGGCGCTGGGCTACTGGCTGACGCCGATGATCCATGCCTATGGGCGGCGCCACGGCCTCGTCACGCAGGCGGACTTCTTCGCGCACCGTTATCAGGCGCGCTGGCTGGGTGTCTGCGTGGCGGCGGCGGGGCTCGTTGCGCTGGTGGTCTACGTGCAGATCCAGGTCACCGCGCTGACGCTGGTGGTGCGCCTTGCCGCAGGGCCGTGGGTGAGCCAGGGCGCGGCGGCGGGCTTCTCGGTCGTGCTGATGCTGCTCTTCGTGTTCCTCGCGGGCCTGCGCTCCGCCGCCTTCGCTGCGGGCGTGAAAGACGTGCTGATGCTGATCGTGGTCATCGTGCTGGCCTGGACCGTCGCGAGCGTGGTGGGCGAGGCTTCGGTGCTCGACGTCTTCCGCACCGTTGGCGAGCGCTTCCCCGAGGCCACCCGCTTCCCCGGCCTCAAGCCCGAACTCGGCCTCGACGTGACCTGGCTGGTGACCTCGGCAATCAACGTGGCGCTGGGGACGTACATCTTCCCGCACATGTTCCAGCTGTGCTACTCGGCCGACAGCGGCACGACGATCCGGCGCAATGCGGTGTTCCAGCCGATCTACTCGCTCTCGTATTTCTTCATCATCCTGCTCGGCTTCGCGGCGCTGCTGGCCGGGACCAAGGCGCCCGGCGGCGACCCCAATTCGCTGCTGCTGGCCTTCGTGGAGCAGCGCTATCCGGCCTGGATGCTCGGCGTGCTGGCGGGGACGGCCTCGCTGCTGGCGCTCGTGCCCGGCTCGGTGCTGCTGCTGACCTGCGGCTCGATCTTCGGCCGCAACATCGTGCGCCCGCTGGTTCCGACCATAGACGACCGCACCGAACTGCTCGTCTCGCGCCTCGCGATGGTCGTGTTCGCCGCGATCGCGCTTTACCTGACTTTGGGTGCGAGCGGCTCGCTGGTCGAGATCGGGCTGTCCGCCTATGCAGCGATCGGTATGCTGGCGCCGGGCGTCTACTGCGCCTTCCTGCTGCGCCGCACCAGCGCCGCCGCCGTATTGTGTGGATTGCTGACGGGCTATGCCGTGCTCTGGGTGCCCGCACTGTCGAGCCTCGCTGCCGGGTGGTTCCCGCACTGGGAGATCGGCCTCGTCGCGCTGGTCGCCAATGCCGCGGTCACCGTGGGCCTGTCTCTGGCAAGCCCGCGCAAGGTGCTCGTCGCCCAACCCGCCTGACGACACTGAGGCGCAAGACAACGCCGCGTCCGGTCCCGACCGGGCGCGGCGTCTTCGTGTCCGGGCCATGTCCGACGTTGCGGCCAGCGCAACGTTTTCGCCCGATGCGCGCCATTGTTGGAAAACAACCCCGCTGGCATCGATCGTCTGAAGGCAGAGAGCGGGACAAAGATCGCGCCGCTGCAGCAGGAATTTCCGCAGGTCAGGAACAAGGACGAAGCAATGACGGTCAGCAAGCGGTCACGGGTGAACTGGCAGGGCTATATCCCCGCGATCACGACCCCCTTCATCGACGAGGACACCCTCGACGAAAAGGGCCTCGGCCTGCTGCTGGAATGGCTCGTCGATCAGGGCATGCACGGCCTTGTGCTGGCCGGTACCACCGGCGAATGGACCAGCATGCGCCCCGACGAGCGCAAGCGCCTGTTCGCGCTGGCGGGTGCCCAGATGGCGAAGAAGGTGCCGCTCATCGCGGGCTGCTCCAGCTTCACCGCGCGCGAGACGATCGCTTATGCGCAGGCCGCCGCCGAGGCCGGTTTCGAGGGCGTGCTCATCACCCCGCCGCCTTACGTGCGTCCGCTGCCGAACGAGATCGTGGCGTTCTACGAGGAAGTCGGCGCCGCCATCGACCTGCCGATCTGCGTCTACAACTGGCCTCCGGGCACCGGCATCGACATGCCGCTGGAGACGCTGCGCCGCCTTGCCGACATCGACGCGATCGTCGCCATCAAGCAGTCCACCCCGCGTTTCACGCACTTCGCCGAGACCGTTTTCGCGCTGGGCGAGCAGGTCCGCGTGTTCGGCTATCCGATGGACGAACTGGGCCTGACGATGCTGCGTGTCCACGGCGGCGACGGCACGATGGGCGCGGGCGGCGTGCTCGGCCGCAACCAGACCGGCTTCTACGACAAGCTGTGGGCCGGTGATATCGAAGGTGCCCGCGAATGCGGGCGCAAGGACCGGGTGCTGATGGAGGAATGGTATACGCCGGACCTCGTCGGCCGCTTCGGTTCCGGCCCGGCGATCCTCAAGGCCGCGCTCGATGCGATGGGTCTGCCCGGTGGCCCGGTGCGCAAGCCGCTGATCGACGTCACCGGCAAGGACCGCGAAAGCATTGCCGAGACGCTGCGAAAGCTCGATATGCTCTGACCATGAGCATGCCGACGACGACCCACTGCGATATCCTGATCGTCGGCGGCGGACTCGTCGGCTGCGCTACGGCCTGGCACCTTTCCCGCTTGGGATTCAAGGCCTTGCTGGCTGAGCGGGGGCACCTCAACGCGGGTGCCTCCGGGCAGAACGCGGGCTCGCTGCACTTCCAGATCGAGCGGCGCTTCCTCGAACAGGGCGAGAAGGCCGCCGCCGACGGGGCGCGCATCGTCTCGCTCAACCGCCTCGCGATCGAGGAGTGGAAGGGCATCGAGGAGATGCTCGGCCGCCCCCTCGACGTCGCCATGCACGGCGGACTGATGGTGGCCGAGACCGAGGCGGAGATGGACCTCCTTGCCTTCAAAGTGGCCCGCGAGAACGAACTTGGCTTGCCCACAAGGGTACTCAACAGCACCCAACTGCACCATAAGGCCTCCGCACTGTCCCCCAACCTTGCCGGAGCCGCTTGGCTGAAGGACGAAGGCCATGCCAACCCGCGCATCCTCGTCGATGCCTTCGCCGATGGCGCGCGGGGGCAGGGGGCGTTGGTGAAGACCGGCACCGCGCTTGCCGGACTCTCGATGCAGCGCGACCGGACCTACCGTGCCACGCTGCACGGACCCGACGGCGAGATCACGGTGAACACGCCGCGCGTGCTGTTGGCGGCGGGGCATTGGGTGCCGCGCCTTGCCGGGCTGCTCGGGCTCAACGTGCCGCTCTATCCCGCGCCGCTGATGATGAGCGTGACCGATCGGACCGAGCCGGTGCTCCCTTACCTCATCCAGCACGTCGGGCGGCGGCTATCGATGAAGCAGACCGAGGACGGCAACTTGCTGATCGGCGGCGGCTGGCCCTCGCGCCTTGCGAAGCGCGCCGACGGCACCCCCGATCTCGACCGCCCCGCGATTGTCGAGCCTGCCAACTTGCGCGCCAATCTGGAAGTCGCCGCGCGGGTCATGCCGGGGCTGGCCGAGCGCTCGCTGCTGCGGACATGGACCGGCACCACCTGCATTTCCGCCGATCAGCTTCCGATCGTCGGTGAGGTCGCCGCCGCGCCGGGGCTGTTCGTCGCGGCGGGCGGATCGCTGTTCACGCTCGGCCCGGTGCTGGCGCGGCTGCTTGCGCGTACCATCGCGGAAGGCGCCGCGCCGGAGGAACTGACGATGTTCACGCCGCGCCGCTTCGCGCACCTCGATGCCTTCGCGGTGTTGCCGTGAAGCGCGTCGAACAGGGCGTCACCCGGCCCGCGCCGATCGCGGTGGAACTCGACGGTGCGCAAGTCATGGCGCACCCCGGCGAGACGGTGGCGGTTGCCGTGCTATCCGCCACGCCGCGCTTTCGCGACGACCGCTCTGGTCGCGCGCGGGGAATGTTCTGCAACATGGGCACCTGCAGCGAATGCACCGTCTGGGTCGCGCGCGGGGATGCGCCATGGCGGCGCCTGCGCGGCTGCCTCGTGCCCGTAGAGCCGGGCCTGCGCATCCGCACCGAAAGGCCGGAAGCATGAGCACTTACGACGTCGCCATCGTTGGCGGTGGTCCGGCAGGCCTCGCCGCTGCGGAGCGGACGCTGGCGGCGGGCCTCTCGACATGCGTGATCGACGAGCAGCAGCGCCCCGGCGGCCAGATCCTGCGCCAGCCTCCCGCGACGTTCTCCGTCCCCGGATGGCTCGGCGGCGCGCCTTATCGCAAGAGCCGCGCGCTGCTGGACCGGGTGAGCGGCGACGCGCGGCTGCAATGGCTGGGTGGCCGCTCGGTGCTGGGCGTCATGCCTGACGGCGAAGGTTTCGCGCTGACCCTCTCGGGCACGGCGGGCGGTATCGAACAGGTGCAGGCGCGGCGGGTGCTGGTGGCCGGGGGCTGCTACGACATGCCGGTGGCGCTGCCGGGCTGGACACTGCCCGGCGTCATGAGCGCGGGCGCGGTGCAGACGCTCATCAAGGCGCAGCAGGTGCTGCCCGGCCAGCGCGTGGTCCTGTTCGGCACTCATCCTCTGATGATCGTCCTCGCGCAGCAGATCGTCGAGGCCGGCGGAGACGTCGCGGCCGTCTGCTTCGCGCAGCCCTTCGCGGCGATGGCGCGCACGGCGCTGGCGCATCTGCCGCGCGCCCTGCGCACGCCGGGGCCGCTGCTTGCCGCTGCAGCCGGGATCATGGCGGTGCGCCGGGCCGGGGTGCCTGTTCGCTACGGTGCGCAGGCGTTGCGCTGCGAAGGCACCGACGCGGTGGAGCGCGTCGTCTTCAGCAACGGCGAAAGCATCGCCTGCGACGTCGCCGCGATGTGCTACGGCTTCCTGCCGCAAGCCGACCTGATCCGCCAGATCGGCGCCGAGGTACGCTGGTCCGACCCCGCCGGAGGCTGGGAAGCCATCCACGACGCATCCATGCGCGCGACCGTGCCGGGCCTCTACGTCGCGGGCGAGACCACCGGTGTCGCGGGCAGCGATGCGGCGATGGCCGAGGGCGCGTTGGCGGGGCTGGCCATCGCGCAGGACGCGGGCGCGCTGTCGGACGGGGAAGCGGCTGCGGCTATACGCAAGCCTCGGGCCGAACGGCAGGCGATGCAGGGCTTCATCGATCTTCTGCGGAGTGTCGCCGATCCCCGCCCATGGCTGCCGGAGCCGGAGCCGGAAACCCTGCTCTGCCGGTGCGAGGACATCTCCGCCGGGACTGTCGATCGAGCGATTGCCGATGCCTTGGAAGTCGGTCCCTCGTTCGGGGCAAGCGCGATCAAGCTGCGCTGCCGGGCGGGCATGGGGCTGTGTCAGGGCCGGACCTGCGAGCACGCGCTCGTGCGCCGCATCGCCTCGGCGCGGGGCTGCGCGGAAGCCGAGGTCACTGGCTTCCGTCCGCGCTTCCCCGCGCGTGCGGTGTCGGTGGCGGACTTGCTGGAAGGCGCGACATAGAGCACCTCGCGGTCCACACGCCGTCATTGCGAGCGCAGCGAAGCAATCCAGGGCAGTATGAGGCCGCCCTGGATTGCTTCGCTGCGC